>JBPCOQ010000050.1:0-79847 GCA_051000095.1 Bryobacteraceae bacterium
CGTAACTGGGCTTCGAGAGAGGCTTCAAACACACCTATAATGAGATCCTTGGTTTCATCGTTCATGGAGGGCTCCTGAGCATGGGCTCAGGATAAGCATGACCTACTTACGTCGGTCTGTCAATAGAAAACCGTTACAGACCGACGTTTGTGTGTTATGCCTGGGCAAGGCTCGCCCATTTCTTGGTAAAAACAAATCTGATGGGAAATGTAGAAACTCCAGGCACAGACATTCTTGTCTGTGTTGTTCTTGATTTCTTACAATGTAGTAGCGCTTGATAAAGATCTCGGCGACGATCATCACCTACAACGAAGAGCGAAATATCCCGCGTGTGATTGAAAGCCTCCGCTGTTGCGACGAGATTGTGGTGGTAGACAGCGGATCGAGCGATCGTACCACGGAGATCGCGGCCAAGCTGGGCGCGCGCGTGGTAGAGATGCCGTGGCGCGGTTACGCCGGCCAAAAAAACTTCGCCTCCGAAACGGCCACTTACGACTGGATTCTTTCGCTCGATGCCGACGAGTCTTTGAGCGAAGCGCTGGAGGGCGAAATCTGGCAGATTAAGAAAAACGGACCTGCGTTCGATGCGTACACAATGCCGCGCCTGGCCCAGTATCTCGGACGTTGGATTCTGCATTCCGGCTGGTACCCGGATCGCAAGGTCCGCCTTTTCGATCGCCGGCGCGCGAAATGGGTCGGCGGCCGCGTGCACGAATCTGTCGTCGTGGAAGGCCGCATCGGACACCTCAAGTCCAACATTCTCCATTTCACCTGCAGCTCGTTATCGGAACACCTCAAGACCATGGACCGCTACACCACCTTGGCCGCCGAGCAATTAGTCGAAGAGAGAAGAAAGATCGGCTGGACGCAGCTTGTCCTCGATCCGCCCTGGACATTCCTGCAGAGCTATGTTTTGAAGCGCGGATTCCTCGACGGAGTAGAAGGATTGACCATCGCCTACATGGCCGCGCTATACAACTTTGTCAAATACGTCAAGGCCAGGAACATGGCGCCCCGCCGTTGAGAGAATCCTCCATTCGATTCGAGAATTTCCGTTAGTCGCAGCGGCTCCTCAATTCATTGCGCGGTTATGATGAGGCGTGCTCTTGAAGATCGTGCAGGCGGGCGAGCCTATTCTACGCCTGAAAGCAAGAGCGGTATCGAAACAGGAAATCGAAAGCGCCGCCATTCAGCAGCTCATTCACCTAATGCGCGATACGATGCACGACGCTCCCGGCGTCGGATTGGCAGCGCCGCAGGTCGGATTGCCGCTACAGATTGCGGTGATCGAGGACCGGGCCGAGTATCACAAAGACATCCCTGCGGATAAGCTTGCCGAACGCGAGCGGGCGCCGGTGACCTTTCAGGTAATCATCAATCCGGTGATCGCTTTCTGTGGCGGCCCTAGTGTCGATTTCTTCGAAGGTTGCTTGAGTTTGCCTGGATTCAGCGCGCTCGTTCCCCGCGCCTCCTCGGTCAGGGTCGAATGTTTGAACGAGCGAGGCGAGCCGGCCGTGATTGAAGCGCACGGTTGGCATGCCCGCATTCTGCAGCATGAGATCGACCACTTGCACGGCAGTCTCTATTTCGATCGCATGCGCGCGCGAACATTGACGACCATTCAAAATCTGACCCGCTTCTGGAGCCACAAGAGCGCGCGGGATGTTCTTTCGGCGCTCGATACATCCTAACCGGCCGAGCCGGTATGCTGGAAAGGTATGAAGGCGGTTGCGGTCTTTCCCTCCCAACGCGAAATTCGCGTCATTGATCACCCGGAGCCGAACATCGACTCCCCAACGCAAGCCAAAATCCGGATGCTCGATGTGGGTCTTTGCGGGACCGACAAAGAGATTGCCTCCTTTCAATACGGAACTCCGCCGGACGGATCGGACTATCTCGTCATCGGACACGAATCGCTTGGCGAGGTGGTCGAGACCGGCGCAAGTGTATTGAAAATCAAGCGCGGCGACCTGGTCGTTGCGACCGTCCGGCGGCCGTGCCATCATCCCGAATGCATCGCCTGCCGCCAGGGCCGGCAGGATTTTTGCTACACGGGCGATTTCACCGAGCGAGGCATCAAACAGCGGCACGGCTATATGACCGAGTTGGTCGTCGAAGAGGAGCAGTATCTCAATCCGGTGCCGCGCGAGCTGCGCGATGTGGCTGTGCTGGTGGAGCCTCTGACCATTGCGGAGAAGGCGCTTACCCAACTCTGGACAATTCAGCAACGCCTGCCGTGGGCGTGTCCAGCGGATTCGGGCAAAGGGCCTGGTAACTGTCACCATGCCGTGGTCCTTGGCGCCGGTCCGGTCGGACTGCTGGGCGCAATGGCGCTCGTCATCGCTGGCTTTGAAGTGACCGTCTACTCACGCACCCACTCGCACCAAGACAAAGACGACATCGTTGGTGCGATCGGGGCCAAGTTTGTCCCGGCTGAGAAGTTCACAGTTGAGCAAATGGCGAAACAGGCCGGAACGATCGACGTAGTTTACGAAGCGGTCGGTGCATCCGGCCTCGCTTTTGAAGTGATCAAAACGTTGGGACCGAACGCAGTCTTTATCTTCACCGGCGTGCCGGGGCGCAAGGCTCCGATCCCCGTCGATACGGATTTCATCATGCGGGATATGGTGTTGAACAATCAAGTCATCTTCGGATCGGTGAATGCGTCACCCGAAAATTTCCAAGCTGCCATCCGGGACCTGGGCGCCTTTCGCCAGCGCTGGCCGGATGCCTTGGGCAAGGTAATTACCGGCCGGTTTTCAATGGACCAGGCAATCGGCTTGTTGACTGGCGATCAGGGTGGAATAAAGAACGTCGTGGCGGTCAGTAGCACAGGCATTCCTGCCTGTGTGAGTTTTCAGGGTACCAATGCGAAGTGATTGGATCGATGTTTCAGTCCCAGTCCGCGATGGTATGGTGCATTGGCCCGGCGACACGCCCTTTGAGCGCAAGATGAATACCGAGATCGCCAAGGGCGACACCGCGAACGTATCGCAAATGACCGGAAGCGTGCACACGGGCACGCACATGGATGCGCCGCTCCACTTCCTACCGAACGGCAGGAGCATCGACGCCATGCCGATCTCGGTGACAGTAGGACCCGCCCGCGTGATCGGAATCCAAGATCCGGAAGCCATCCGCGTCGCCGAGCTCGAGCCGCATAAGATTGCAAAAGGGGAGCGCATCCTGTTTCGCACCGCCAACTCAGGCCGCGTTTGGAATACCGGCGCGTTCCAGGAGAACTATATCTATGTCGCTTTCGAAACCGCCGAGTACCTGGCTGGAATTCAGGTGCAAGTGGTCGGCGTGGACTACTTGTCGGTCGGCGGCTTCCACTCCGGCAACCCCGAAACCCACCGGGCGCTTCTGGGGGCAGGCGTCTGGATCATCGAAGGCTTAGACCTGCAACATGTCGAACCTGGCGATTACGAAATGATCTGCCTGCCGCTCAAACTGGTGGGTTCGGATGGAGCCCCGGCGCGAGCGGCGCTGAGGAAGGCTTGAGGTCCCGTTACTGAACGATCTTCCGCTCGTTTTCGATTCGGCTAAAACGCTGGTCTAGTCGGCGAACTTGAGCATCATCTCACTATGATTCCGCTCGATGAGCACAATCAGCCCGGCAATATCCGCGCGCGTTTCAGCCCGGACGGTCTGGATCTCGGAACTAAGGCTCTTAACCTCGGAACTGTTGCTGTTGATCTCGGCCCGCAGTGCCGAACTAAGGCTCTTGATCTCCGAACTGTTGCTGTTGATCTCGGTGCGCAGTACCGAGGTCTCACTCTTAAGCTCGGCGCGCAATGCCGAGGTCTCACTCTTGAGCTCGGCGCGCAATCCCGAGATCTCGTTCTTAATCTCGGCGCGCAGTGTCGAACCAAGGTTCTGAATCTCCGAACTGTTGCGCTCGATCTCGGCGCGCAGTGTCGAACTGAAGCTCTGAATCTCCGAACTGTTGCTCTTAATCTCGGCGCGCAGTGTCGAACTGAAGCTCTGAATCTCCGAGCTGTTGCTCTTGATCTCGGCGCGCAATAACTCTTTCACATCATTCAAACGGTAGTTGTTCAGCAGAATGCCAAACAAAACCGCAAAAAACGACACGCCGGACGCAATGAAGAGTTGGGCGTCAGTCACCTGGCTAACTTCCTGCTTTCTACTGTACATCAAGCCTGAACCTTCGCGGCCTCACGCACGTCTATCCTCTATGACCCGCCTCGCGCTCTGGCTTTCCCTGATCGGCGTACCTCTCCTGGCCGCGGATACCGATCTCAACCGGATGCTCAAAGCCGTCGAGAATCGCTATAACCACGCCCGGACTCTGCAGGTTCGGTTTACCGAATCCTATCGTGGTCAAGGCCGGCCGCGCCAAGATGAAGCCGGTAAACTAACCATCCAAAAGCCGGGTCGCATGCGCTGGGATTACTCGATACCTGCCGGAAAATTCTTTCTTTCCGACGGCAAGAACGTCTATCTCTACACTCCGGAGTTCAAACGCGTCGAGCGAATGCTCCTCAAGGAGACGGACGATATGCGGGCGCCGCTCGCGTTCCTGCTCGGAAAGCTCGATTTCAGCCGTGATTTTCGCGATATTCAGATGAGCTCCGATGGTGGAAACTACGTGATCCAGGGCAAGGCGAAGTCCGACAAGCTGCCGTATGATCGCATTGAGATGTGGATCACGCCGGGTTATGAGATCCGCAAAATGATCCTGAACGAACAGGACTCGTCCGTATTGACCTACGACTTCGAGCACGAAACGCTGAATCCCGCGGTGGATGACCGGCTGTTCAAATTCCAGATGCCTGCGGGGGCGGCGTTGGTGAATTCAGAGGCCGTCCAATAAACATGCCCCGCTACGCCGCGGTCGACGTAGGCAGCAATTCCGTTCGAATGATGGCCGCGGAGGTGGCGCCCGGCGGCAAGGCGGTCGTTCTCGCCGAGGACCGGCAGGTCACCCGCCTGGGTTCCGGCGTTTTTAACGACGGACGCATTGCTCCTGAAACCATGCGGTTCGTCTGTGAAAACTTGAGTGGCATGGCCCAGGTTTTTCGGAATCTGGACCTTACCGCCGTTCGCGCGGTTGCAACCAGCGCCGTGCGCGACGCCACCAATCGTGAAGAATTTCTGGAGCAAGCCTCACAGGCTCTAGGCGTTCCGATCGAGATTATCTCGGGCCAGGAGGAGGCGCGCTTGATCCACTTAGGCGTGCAATCGCGCTGGCCGCAAACGGGCAGGCGCACTCTCATCATCGATATCGGCGGAGGAAGCACCGAGGTGATTCTAGGCGCCCAGGGCGCGCTCTCGATCGCTTTCTCGAAGCCCCTGGGAGCGGTCCGGTTGACGGAAGTATTCTTGAAGAACGATCCGCCCACTGAGATCGAACTGCGCCAGATGCAGGAGTATATCGACGAAAAGCTCGCCAGTCCCGTCCAGCGAATCGGGGTACAACCGTTCGGCCGGGCAATTGGAACATCCGCCACGGCGGCGGCGCTGGTCTGCACGATCAATCGCATTCCACGAGCCCGGCGTGATCGAGCGGACCGTCTGCGTGCCACCACTGCTCAAATCAAGAAGCTGTACGACAATCTGCGAACCCGGGATTTAGCGGGCCGCCGCAAGATCGCCGGTATCGGGCCCCGCCGCGCGGAGGTGATCATCGCTGGCGCCGCGGTATTCCTGCGTGCGCTGCAGCTATTCCGGCACGGTTCGATTTACTATTCGGCCGCGGGCGTTCGCGACGGCATTGTCTCCGATCTCGCGGCCCGCGGCGTTGGCCAGGAGCTCTCACGGCTTGATCGGGAGCAACGCCGCGTGGTGGAGCAGATGGCGCGGCGTTATGGGGTCCAGATGGATCATGCCCGCAAAGTGGCAGGGCTGAGCCAGAACCTGTTTGAAGGCCTGATGCCGCTGCATAAGCTGCCTCCGGCGCTCGGCAAGTTGCTCGAGGCGGCGGCTTACCTGCACGATATCGGGCACTTCGTAAGCGATACGGGCCACCACAAGCACTCTGCGTACATCGTTCAGAATTCCGACCTGCCCGGATTCACCGATTCCGAGCGGCAGCTCATCGCTGCTTTGTGCCGCTATCATCGAAAGACTATGCCATCTTCGAGACACTCGGGTTACGAGGCGCTCGATCCGGACTCCCGAAAAGGCCTCACCCTGCTTTCTCCACTGCTGCGGCTGGCTGACAGCCTCGATCGAGGTCATGAACAGCGGATCGAGGGCATCCAGGTTGAGTTGCGGAACGGCAGTATCGTTGTCGGATTGAAATCGCAGAAAGGAGTGAATCTCGAGTTGTGGGCCGCGGCCCGCATCGCGGATCTATTTCGTGACGTGTACCAAGCCCCGCTGGTCCTCGCCAGGAGCACGCCATGAATGCATCCGCGCCTATTCATGACTACGCCGCCGGACAAATCGATCGCCTCTTAACCCAACTGGCGACAGATCTCAAGCGCACTCAAACCAAATCCGAGCCGGATCCCATTCACGACCTGCGCGTCGGTATTCGCCGCTTCAGCCAAGCCCTGCGAATCTTCCGCGACTTTCTGCCCGGCGCTGAAATCAAGCCGATCCGCAAGCTGCTCAAGGAGATGATGGACCTCACCTCGGAGGTCAGGAATCGGGACATCGCGCTCAAGTTGATCTCGGATTCGAAGAACACCAAATTGCGGCAGCAACTTCGGAAGGATCGAAAAGCGTATGCGGAGCGGTTCCGCGAAGTGGTCCGGCGGTGGAACGCGGAGAGCCTGCCTGCGAAATGGCGAAGCATGCTTCAGGTGCGGCAAGGAAGTGTGCGGCAATGAGGTGGGTCCTCGGAAAGAGCACTTCGGAAAATGCCATTAAGCGATTGCCCGGGCTCGCGGCCAAGTATTTTCAGGCAGGCCGCGGAGCGGTCAAGGCAGGTAAGTCACCCGCGGACTTGCACGCGTTCCGGGTGAAAACGAAACAGTTCCGTTATGCACTGGAGCTGTTTCAACCGGTCTACGGACCGCCGCTGGACCAGAAGCTGGAAGCGCTGCACGAGATTCAAAAGGTTCTCGGGCAGATCAGCGATGTCTACACCACCCGCGACTTATTGAAGACCGACCGCAACCTGAAGAAGCAGCTGAATCGCCGTGGCAAGAAGAAGATCGGGAAATTTAAAGATCACTGGGAAGGCACGTTTGACGCCCGCGGCGAGTTAAAGGCGTGGAAGAAATTCCTGTCCACTCACCTGGGCGACAACTTAGGCCAAGCCGTTTCCACGCCGAAGCCCCGCAAGCGTGCCTGAAAATCGCTCAACTTCTTCTGCCCATTCCGCACCGCGCGAGGGCTGGTATGCTGATCGATCGCATAAGCAGCCAGATAACCCGCCGCCTCGCCGATATTCCACTCCACCGGATGAAGCCGGTAGCACCCGTTCGTGATGTGCGTCACCCCAATGTTCTTGCAGGCGGGAATCAGGTTTTCCACGCGTTTCGGAATTAGCGCCCCCAGCGGAATCTGAAATGGCAGCGAGCTGATGTCGATGGAATTGCCGGCGCCGGTGCTCGGATGCAGATCGATCCGGTAACTCCCCACACCCACGGAATCCGCGAATAGCGCGGCAGTTACCTCATCCCGGCCCTTACCTGTCGCCGCCATTCGCGCCTCGGTACCGGCATGTTGCTCCAGCACGGTAAATTCAGCGTGAATGCGCCGCGACTCCCGGATATACGGATACTTCGCCAGCCCATTTTCAGTGCCCACGATATCCGGACGCAGGCGCAGTCCAGGCCATCCGCGCCCGCCATCCCGGCGTGGAATCTCGGTCTGCAACCAGTACAGCAGCGATAAACTAAGCTGCCGCGCTCGCTTGAGATTGCGCGCCGCCTCAGCGTCGCCCACCTCGCAGATATTCCCCAGCCAATAATCGTTTTGCGGCCAATTCACCAGCGAGATATCGCTCGCGTAGGAACCCGGCACGAAGTTGCTTTTATCGGCGATGCGACGGTACGTCCACAGGGAACGCGGACCGCCCGGGACGTTGTCGACGCCCGGCTCGAAGAACAACGGCCTCACTTTCAACGTCGCCGGATCGGGCGAAGTCATCTCGAGCAGCTTGCCGGTATAGGGCGGCTTCATCTCTGGGGTGTAATCGCGCCAGAAGTCATACTCGTCGGGCTTATCGATAGTATGATGTTCACCGGGGCGGTAATCCATCGCAAAGCACACCGTGATGGCTTGCATATCCGCCGGGCGAGCCTGGTCGGGCGCGTGCGGCTCACCGGTCTGGCCTCGCGATTCAAAGCCGGTGACGTACTCGGTTTTCGTCAGCGGCAAAAGATCGCCCAACTCGGTAGCATCCAGAAAATAATGGGCGTGCAAAGTTCGCTCGTCGCCTGTTTCAAAGCTCTTCACGATCACTGCTCGAACCGAATCCCGTTCCACGTCAGCCCTCACCGGCTTGTGCCGCAACAGTACCGTCAGCCGTCCTCCGCTCACCCAGGGCGCAAGCATGCTCTCCAGTACAGCCAGCGAAACTTTGGGCTCATGCGTAATTCGCGAAACCCAGCTATTGCCTGGGTTGAAATAGGTCTGCTGCCGGGCCGCTTCCGTCAACGGATAATTACGCCGGTAATACGCGCGCACGGCATTCCGGTAGTCGCGGTACAACCGCGTGCAGCCGAACGATTCGATCCACGCATGCTCATCCGGAGGAACGGCCTGCGACGTAAGCTGCCCGCCAATCCAATCCGTTTCTTCGGTCAACACGGTCCGCATGCCGCTGCGCGCTGCCGCCAAAGCCGCGGCGCACCCTCCGACTCCGCCACCGATCACCGCGATATCAAAGGCCGCTTCCTGTACCCCGCGCAAAAGGGCCGGTACCGCGAAGGATCGAACGAGGAACGATCGGCGGTTCATGAACATGGAAGCGTGTAGAACTCGTAAGCGGCTGCGGGCAAGCCACTGCCACGGACCTCCGCCATGTCTTTCAGATCTGCCTTACCATGGGGAGAGTAAGGAAAATGAATCACCATGTTCGGTCCACCACGTCCTTATTCGATCACAAAAGAATTGTGGTTGTACTGCGTTGTCCGTCAAGAAAAATTGGTGCCCTCGGAGTCCTCATAGAAGCGCATCGGCCCGGACTGTTCGCCGAACCGATGCAACAGTTGAGCGCACTCCGCGCGGATTCGCGTATCGAATCCATTAGGCGAGGAGTTCCGGCGTCTCTTATCGGCTCGTAGCGTCCCGCGACCTGCGCCAATCACTCTGATAGTGTTGGTAGAATTTCGGTATAAATTACACCAGTGGCACTGAACATCAAAAACCGTGAGGGTGAGCGACTCGCAGAGGAATTGGCCAGACTCACACAAACGTCCAAGACTGAGGCAATCCGCCTAGCTCTCATGGAGCGGCGGGAGCGCGTGGGCGCGCTGGTACCGGGTGTAGGCCGAGAACAGCGTTTGCGCCAGTTTCTCGAACTCCGCGTCTGGCCCACCATTCCGCGACGAGCGCGTAAACGTTGGTCCAAGGATGAAGAAGACGCGACGCTCGGCTGCGGCGAGTGGGGCGAGCCGGTTTGACTCTGGATTCGTCGGCGATCATTGCGGCTATTTGCCGCGAACCCGTTTTGAGCGGGTTTTGGTCAAAATCGGCACCGCTCGAGTCATCGTGATTGGCGCGCCGACTGTAGCAGAAACCCAGTTAGCGCTCACGTCAGGTTGGGCCGCGATTCGGGAGCGCTGGTAGAACAATTCTTAGTGGAAACCCAGACGCTTGTACTTCCGTTCGGGCGAGATCACATTTCCGCATTCTTTGAAGCTTTTCTTCGCTTCGGAAAGGGCCGGCATCCCGCGAGGCTGAATATGGGAGATTGCTTCACCTATGCGATTGCGAAGGTGGCGGATATGCCTATCCTAAGTGGCGGCGAGGATTTCTTTCAGACTGACGTCGCAACCGCGTAACATTCTGCATAACATGGCGTCCTCGACCGCTTGTTCAATCCTTGCGCCGGCCCAGTTGTTTTACACGCTCCCGCTGGCTCATCACCAATTCTTCGGGCGGTCATCCCGGCGGCAGTTCAAAGAGAGTCACGGATGACGAAATTCCGTCCCTTGTGAGGGTCACATAATTGGGCGGAAACCCTCCGGAGCGAGCAAACGGCCAACCCAGCCAATGGAACTGGACCTGAAAGCGCAGGACAACAGATCGGCAGGACGTCAAAACCGTCGCGGGCCCAAGGAATCAGGAACGCACGATTCAGATCGAGAATGGAGCCTTCACCGGCGGGCATTTTTCGTTCACTACCGTTCGCAATACGAAGAAGGACGTGATGAAGTTGTCTGGGATGGCACTGTGAACGGCGATCAACTAAAAGGCACTCGCACGCCCGAGGGCGGCGCGGGATTCCGTTTACCGCACAGCGCTCCAGGCACCGGCATTCAGCCAGCCCGGCGCGTGTTACACCAGAGCACTGGCTGGCGGCTGAAGAAGTCTCGAATTACTATTGGCGGCGGCAGCTTGCGAGGCATCCCTGCGGAGGCACGAGCGGCACGATGAGAGGATCTCCCCGGGATACATGCGGCGCTGGCCGGGCTCGGTAACGCATCGATTCGGCTGAACCTATGGGGCAGTATGCAAGAGAGCGATAACACCCACATCTATAATCGTGAGTTGAACAATCGCCCAAGAAGCTTCCGCTTCTTCGATCTGCTGCTCAGTATTTTCGTCGTCGTGCTGTTGATCTCGAATCTGGTGGGGCAGAAAATCTGCGCATTCGGACCGTTCCGCATCAGTGGCGGGCAACTACTTTTTCCGATCGCGTACATTTTCGGCGACGTGTTCACGGAAGTGTACGGCTATGCTGCCTCCAGGCGCGCGATCTGGATCGGCTTCCTGGCGTCCGGACTTCTGGCGGTGATGGGAGTGATTGTTGTCGCGCTGCCGCCCGCGCCGGATTGGCCGAACCAGGTGGCCTTCGCTACCGTCTTCAACTTTATTCCGCGCCTGGTGATCGCGAGCCTGATCGCGTTCTGGTGCGGCGAGTTCGCAAATTCGTACGTGATGGCGAAGATGAAGATCCTGACGCGGGGCCGTCATCTTTGGACGCGCACTGTCGGGTCAACTGTAGTGGGGCAGGCAGTAGACACTACGGTCCTGATGCTTGCCGCTTTCGGCGGAAGCTTGAACGCAAAGCTGATTACGACATTGATCGTGTCGGGTTATCTCGGCAAAGTACTGTACGAGATTCTCGCCACGCCCTTGACCTACGCGGTTGTGAATTTCCTCAAACGTAAAGAGGGAATCGATCCGCTGGATGAAGGCACGAGCTTCAATCCCTTTGCTTTTACTCAGCCTTTGTGATTGACTCGACCACGCCACCGGAGCGATCCTTCTCGATAGTTCCATTGACTGTGACCTTTGAGATTGCGAGCGGGTCAAAGTGCAACACACTCTCGAAAACCCTCCCGTGGTGCGAGGTAGAGTGGAGCAGGCGTTGGCCTGCCGAGCAGGCGAAACCGCCTACTCCACTCACTGCTTTTCATCGCCTTTGGTGGGCGATCCCGCGCCCATAAAAACAGGCAAGAATGCCTGTGCTACTTAAACCACTTCGGCTGCCCGCAGGGCCGCGATCTCGGCATCGGAGTAGCCGAGCTCCCGTAAAACTTCACCGGTGTGCTCACCGAGAGTGGGCGCGCGATGCCGTATGCTGCCCGGCGAGGCTGACAAGCGCACGGGCGTATCGGCCAAGGGAACACGCTTGGGCGCGCTGGGATAATCCACATACCGCAACAACTCCCGCTCCTTGACTTGCGGGTCTTTGAGCACCTCGTCGAGTTCCAGCACCGGCCCTGCCGGTACCCGCGCCGCCTGTAGCTCGGCGATCGCTTCCGCGCTGGTGCGAGTTTCGAGCCAGGCACTCGTCGCCGCGGTGATCGCTTCGCAATTGCCCGCGCGGAGAATATCGGTCGCAAAGCGCGGATCGCCGGTCAACTCCGGGCGACCCACCAGACGCGCCCATCGCGCGAACATGTCGCTGCCGATCGTCTGCACAATGATCCAGCCGTCCTTGGTGCGGTACGAGTCCGCGGGCGCCGAGTAAAAGCCGGCGTTGCCTTGTTGCTGGCGCTCGATCCCGGTGACGCTCCGTTCCGCCAGCAGCGCTTGCATAAATGTCACGCCCGTCGCCAACAGCGATCCATCGACGATCTGTCCCTGGCCGGTTTGCATGCGATGATAAAGCGCCACCATGATCCCGAATGCGATGTGCAAGGCTGTTCCGTAATCTTCGAATGGAACCAGGGCACGAATGGGTGGGCCCGGGAATCCTGTGAGGCCCATGGCGCCGGACATCGCCTGCGCGATCGTATCGAAGCCCAGGCGATCCGCATACGGACCATCCGGCCCAAACGTGGAAACCCGCGCCAGGATGATGTCCGGCTTGAGAGCGCGCAAAGATTCGTAGTCCAAGCCCATCTTGTTCAAAACCGCGATGGGCAGATTCGCCAGGATAACATCGGCGCCCTTCGCCAGCCGGCGTACGATTTCGGCGGATCCCGGCTTGGACGTATCCAGCGTGAGGCTTCGCTTGTTCCGGTTGAGCGAGAGAAACGCCCCGCCTTCGCCCTGCTCTGTTACCGGCCCGGTGTAGCGGTCTTCACTGCCCTGCCGGCGATCGATCCGGATCACGTCCGCGCCCATGTCGGCCAGCAACATGCCGCAATAAGGACCCGCAATGAATCGCCCGAAATCGATCACCCGGATTCCCGCGAGAGGGCCGGATTCGCGCATCGGCAATCTTACAACCGGACAATCTTGTCCGAGTGATACTTCTTGAGGGCGTTGCGCGTGTCCACGATCAGCTTGGAGGAATTCACGATCTGCTCGTAGTCGAACCCGGTGTGGTCCGTAATAATGACCACGCAGTCGGCCGCCGCCGACATCGCCGCCGCCTGGTCTGCGTGAAGCTCGCCGCTTTCAAGCCGCAGAGACGGCACGAACGGATCGCTATAGGTAACCTTGGCGCCGCCGCGTCCGAGCAGGTGCATGATGTCCAGAGCGGGCGATTCGCGCACATCGTCGATATCGCGTTTGTAGGCCACTCCCATCACGTGGACGTGCGATCCGCGCAGAGGCTTGGAATGATCGTTCAGCGCGTTCTGAATTTTATCCACGGCAAAATGCGGCATCTGCCCGTTGATGTACCCGGCCAACTCGATGAACCGCGCCTCAATACCGGCCTGCTTGGTTTTCCAGGAAAGATAAAACGGATCGATGGGAATGCAGTGGCCGCCCAGCCCTGGCCCGGGATAAAACGGCATAAAGCCGAATGGTTTGGTGGCTGCGGCGTCGATTACTTCCCACACATTGATACCCATGCGGTCGCACATCATAGCCAGTTCATTCACCAGGCCGATATTGATCATCCGGAAGGTGTTCTCGAGCAGCTTGACCATCTCGGCCACGCGAGTGGAATTGACCGGCACCACGGTCTCAAGGGCCTGGGAATAGAATAAAGCTCCCATTTTGGTGCACTCCGGTGTAATGCCGCCGACCACCTTCGGGATGTTGCGCGTGTGGAATTGCGGATTGCCGGGGTCTACGCGCTCCGGCGAGAAGCACAGGAAAAAATGCTCGCCTACTCGCAGCTCCGGCGTTTCAAGCATCGGTAAGACCAACTCGTCGGTGGTACCCGGATAGGTGGTGGACTCCAAAATAACCAGCTTGCCTGGCCCGAAATGCTTGGCAATCTCCTGGCAGGAGGAAACGATGTAACTCATGTCCGGGTCCTTGGTTTTACGCAGCGGCGTGGGAACCGCGATATTGATGGTATCCAGATCGGCGACTACCGAGAAGTCGGTGGTAGCGGCGATTTTGTTCGACTCCACTAACGGCCGCAGAACCTCGGTCGGGATGTCCTGGATATAGCTTTCCCCGTGATTAATTGACGAAACTTTCGATTCAAGGAGATCGATTCCAGTGACCGAAAACCCGGCTTTGGCGAATTCAACTGCGAGCGGGAGGCCCACGTAGCCGAGGCCCACGACGCCGACCTTGGCAGTCCGGTTCGTGATCTTTTCCTGTAGGACTTTGGTGATACTGTGTGTCGCCGTAGTCATCGTGTTGTAAACCTCGTTCCCCCCGTCCTGGACCTTTCGTACCGCAGAGATCCGCCCATTGCATGTCATACTAATGCCAAGAGATCTGAGTGGAAATTCATAATAACATTCGGACGAACGCCGCGAAGAAGGCTCTCGTCTTTGGTATCACGGGACAGGATGGCTCGTTTCTGGCAGAGTTGCTGCTCGCCAAGGGGTATGAAGTGCATGGGGTAGTGCGTAGGGCCTCCACGTTCAATACCGATCGTCTGGATGGTATTTATTCGGACCCTCACGAGCGCGGCGTCTCGCTTTTTCTGCATTACGGCGATGTGACGGACGGGGCTGGGTTGCGGCACGTCTTTGAAGCCGTTCAGCCGGACGAAATCTACAATCTGGCGGCGCAATCGCACGTCCGCGTTAGCTTCGATCAAGCGGAATACACGGCCGATGTCGTGGCCACGGGCACGCTTCGGCTGCTGGAAGCCCTGCGCAATTACGGGCCGTCCGCTGGCAAGCCGGTGCGCTTCTACCAGGCTGGCTCGTCCGAGATGTTCGGAGCCGCCAACCCGCCGCAGCGCGAGAACACGCCCTTTTACCCACGCAGCCCCTACGCCGCCAGCAAGGTGGCCGCGCACTGGTATTGTGTGAATTACCGCGAGGCGTATGGCCTGTTCATCTCGAATGGGATGCTGTTTAATCATGAATCGCCACGACGCGGCGAGACCTTCGTGACTCGTAAGATTACGCGCGCGCTCGGACGAATCAAGCTGGGCCGGCAGAAAAAGTTGTTCCTCGGCAATCTGGATTCGAAGCGGGATTGGGGTTACGCCGGCGACTACGTGGAGGCCATGTGGATGATGCTGCAGGCGCCTGAGCCGGATGATTATGTTGTGGCGACGGGGGAATCGCATTCGGTTCGCGAATTCCTGGACCTCGCAGGCGCTTATTGCGGACTCGACTGGACCAAGCATGTGGACACCGATCCGCGCTATTTCCGGCCCACCGAAGTCGATTTTCTGCTTGGTGATGCGACCAAAGCGCGCGAGAAGCTCGGATGGAGGCCTAAGGTCAGCTTTGAAGAACTGGTTCGGATGATGGTAGAACACGATCTGGAATTGGCCCGGCAAGAGCAGACGCTCGTGAAGGCAGGGCATCGGGTGGTGGTGCGCGGAATGGCCCACCAGTAGCTCGATATGGAAACCCACAGCCGTATCTTTGTAGCGGGGCATCGCGGGCTGGTTGGCTCGGCCATTTACCGGCGTCTGGAGCAGGACGGTCACCGGAATCTGATTAGTCGTAGCCGCGCGGAGCTCGACCTTCGCAATCAGCGCGCGGTAGATAGTTTCTTCGAAAGCGAGAGGCCGGATTACGTTTTTCTGGCCGCCGCGAAAGTAGGCGGCATTTGGGCAAACAGCTCGTATCCGGCCGATTTCCTGCGAGACAATCTGGCGATTCAGACCAATGTGATCGACGCCGCGTACCGTAACGGCGTGGGAAAATTGTTGTTCCTGGGCTCGTCGTGCATTTACCCGAAGCTTGCGCCGCAGCCGATGAAAGAAGAGTACCTGCTCACGGGGCCGCTGGAGCCCACTAACGAGTGGTACGCCATTGCGAAGATCGCCGGGCTGAAGATGGCCCAGGCGTATCGGAAACAATACGGGTTCAACGCGATCAGCCTGATGCCGACCAACCTCTACGGCCCGGGCGATAATTTTAATCTGGAATCTTCGCACGTTTTGCCGGCCTTGCTTCGCAAGGCGCATGAAGCGCGTCTGAGCCGGGCGCCGGAGCTGGTAGTTTGGGGCACTGGAACTCCTTTGCGGGAATTTCTCCACGTTGACGATCTGGCGGACGCGGCCGTCTTTCTGATGCGCCGCTATGACGACCCGGAGATTATCAACGTGGGTACTGGCCAGGAAGTCTCCATTCGGGAGCTCGCTGACCTGATCCAACGCGTAACCGGTTTCGTCGGCCGAATGGTTTTCGACGCGTCCAAGCCGGATGGCACGCCGCGCAAACTGCTGGATGTCTCCCGGTTGACCGCGCTTGGCTGGCGCGCTCGAATCGGATTGGAAGAGGGAATTGCCTCGACGTACAAATGGTATCTGGAGAGAGAAGCCCTCCCGACCGGTAATGGCGCAGCCATAATGCATTCACACAGCCGTTGAGGCTGTCCTCGTTTTAAAATAATTTTCCGCCAACTCGGGCTTGGCTTCGAGCGCTGCTTTCCAAGCCGTTATCGCTTCGCCGGGCTGGCCCGATTCTTTGAGGGCGTGTCCCGCATTCACTAGAGCCTCGGCAAAGCCCGGCCTTTGATACGATGCGCGCCGGAAAGAGTCGGCGGCTTCCTGGTATAAGCCTTGCCGTTGTTGCAGAACTCCGATGTTAAACGCGAGTAATGACGTGTCTTCGCCGAGTTTTGCCAGTTGAGTCTCCACCTGGCTTGCGGCTCTCCAGTCAGCAGCTTCAATTGAAAGCGTTGCGCTCAATCCGAGTCCCGCAACTGAATCGGGATCTCTCGCCAGCACCTGCTGGAGCGTAGCCGCCGCCGATTCCCGAGCGCCGGATCGCCAACGCGCCAGGCTCAGGTTAATCCTTGCCGCAATATCGCCGCCCCGCTCGCGAACGCAGAGCTCAAATGCTTCGGCGGAGCCGATATGATTTTTTCGCTCCAGCAGAAGCAGGCCGAGCCGGAAAGCCGCGTTGAAGACGATTTTGCGCTCCCGGATTAGATGCAAATAGATCTTTTCCGCCCCGTCCACTTGCCCGTCCTTTTCACGCATTATCGCGAGGTTACACAGCGAAAATACATTGTCCGGCTCGATTTCCAATACCCGCTCGAACTCCCGCCTGGCCCCGCTGATATCGCCATGATCTTGGAGAATTACTCCCATATTGGAGTGCGCCGGAGTTGCTTCGGGCTGAATTTTGATCGCTTCCGTATAAGCCTGCGCAGCCTGTTCCGGGCGATTTGTTTTTTGATAACAGAGGCCGAGATTAACCCACGCCTCATAGGAATCGGGGCTACAGTTGATCAGCCTGAGGCCGTGCTGAGTGGCTGCTTTGTAATCGCCCGCCGCCATCTCAGCCTGTATCAATGCAGCCAACGCGGATGGGGATTGCCGCCGCAGTTTCAGCAACTCCTCGCCATATTCACGCAGCTTCGCGGTGTCGTTTCGCGCTGCCGCGATCGCAATCAAGTTAGCCAATACGCGTGTGTAATTGTCGTCCGAGGACGGTATGGCCTCATAGCAAACCAGCGCGTCGTCCACCCGGCCCAATCGATGCAAAGCGATTGCTTTGCCGAGTATCGCTGGACCCCAACCGGGCTTCTGATCCAGGCACTGTCCGAACGCTAGGACCGCTTCGCTATCTTTTCCGGCGCGCAGCAAACTCTGCCCGAGGCACAGATTCGCTTCTGCCGGCGCGGGAAGGCCGTCGAGTGCCTTGCGGTAAGCGGCTTCAGCTTCGGGATGGCGGTCTAAGCGCTCCAGACAGCTTGCAGCATTGAAAGAGGACGGACGGTGATTGGGGCGCAGCGCCAGGACCTTCTCATAGCTTTCCAAAGCCTCCTGGTAAAGACCGGCATCGAACGCCGAACGTCCCCGAACCCAATACGAAACTGCGGGGTCTTCAACGGCAGAAGCGGGTGGCCCGGGGGTCTCGACCGGCGCAACTTCCCGGGTTTCGCCCCATAAACCCGCCCATAGCCAACGATCTTTGGATTCCGGTTCAACCATTCAATCCAGCTCCGTAATTCCGCGCATCGGGTTGAGAGAGCGGAGCCACGCTCAAAACAGGACCGGTCCTGAAATGCGAGTAGACTCCGCCGCCCAGACCGGCGATGATGAGACAGCTCACGATCTTCTTAAAATATGTTTGGACGTTTCCCAGCATCGATTTCTTCGGACCACCGCTCTTCGTCCTCAGAAAGGCTGGAAGGTCCTCATCGGCCTCATTGCCAGTACTGGCTGGTTCGGTATTCACAGTGTTGCCGTTCAAAGATGCCGGGTGGGTCCTCAATACTCTGCCCGGGGCTGTCGCCGCAACTTTTGGCCGTAGCGGTAGCGGACTATTTAGCGGCAACACCAAAGCGCCATTTCCTGTCGAGAATGGCATCAGCCGGATGGCTGGTTCCAAATTGAGCGGAACGATCGGATGGATTGTCAAAGCGAGCAGCCCCGCCAAAGCATACCGGTGGCCTTCCTGCGACTCGCGTCTCACCTGGGCACCCTCAATTGCGCCATTGCCGATTACCGAAAGATCGACTACATTGTCCTCCGGGAGCTCTATAGCCCCGGCTAAGAAACATACGCTCGCCGGCTCCTCAAAATTGCAGGCGAATGAGAAAGCCAGCGCTGCTTCCAGTTCTGGTTCCGGTTTGGCGGTAAGCGCCGGCAGGACCTCACTCGGCAACACGCCTACCGGTGCAAACCCTGCATGCGCTGTCGCCGGGCCAGGTATATCCCTGCTGATAGGAGCGGGTACCGTTTCGACAACAGATGGCACCTCTGCAAGTTGAGCTGCGGCCGGCTGCGGCGTGGCCTTAAAAGCGCCGGTTAGCATCAGGAGATCAGTTGCGCGAGGGGGCGCGTCCACCTGGGAGTCCACTAGCTTGTATTCCACCAGCTTACAATCCAACTGCGGGTGCCTAAGCTCTAGCCAGGAGGATGAAATTGCGAGGTGTAGTGTAGGCGCAGGCTCCGTCTCCCCAGTGCCACCGCTTCTCGCTTCCGGTTTATCCAGTAGAAAGCCCGGCTTGGGCGGGGCCAGAACAGAGTCTTGCGCTGGCGCTTGCAGTTTCGGATTGTTTTTGTGAACGGTAGTCCAGCCGCTCTCGGAATCGCGAGACATACCCAGAGGCGCTTCTATTGCCTTGGTAGCATTTTTCAAAGTGGCGCGGACGTCGGGCGCAGGAGCCGGTACCTTGATATCCTCGGGCTTTGACTGAGCCTGTAACAAGCGGCCGAGAGCGAGCTTGTTGTACTCCTCGTGATAACTCTGCTTGTGCGCTTCGGAGCAAAACTCTCCGCCCACGGTCAATCTTCTGAACAAGGCGAGTTGTTTGCCGCAATACAGGCACCGCATACGTAACTCTAATCGGCGGTAACGCAGAAACACCTTAGCCTAAAGGATGCCTAAAGTTATCGCCCGGCAAGACGATCCTAGAAGCGACGCCAATTGCGGCCGCAATCAACTTTAGGAGAAAACATGGTCAAACACGATGTTGTAAAGAATCACCTGGAAACCCTTCGGAATTCGATTCCGGAATTACGCGGCGTTTTGCTCGCATCAAATGAGGGGCTCCCGGTTGCGCATTCACTGTCGAACGGCGGCGATCCCAACCGCATCGCCGCGATGGCTGCGGCAGCTTCCAGCCTGGGTCGCAGGATTAGCGACAGTTTGGCGACGGGAGCGATGGCTGAGGTCGGCGTTCGCGGAGATGACGGGATGCTATTTGTTTACTCGGCCGGCCCGAAAGCCGTCCTTGCGGTCATCGGCGGCGCAGCTTCAAACGCTGGGCTGATTCACCTTGAGGCGCGAACCACCGCCAAAGATATTGGCGATCTGTTCTAAGTGGCGCCAGCACGATTTCGTGCGCAAGCGCATTCCTGCTGGTGGATTTTTGAGGCTCTAACTCGGTCCCCCGGCCTACTTGATCTTTTCGTCTTTTTCCACTTTGCCGTCTCGTATGTGGATGACGCGGTGGGCATGCAGTGCGATGTCGTGCTCATGCGTGACCAGCACGATCGTGTTGCCCTGCTGATAAAGCCGCTCGAACAGCGCCATGATCTCATTGCCGGTGGCCGAGTCCAGCGCTCCGGTCGGCTCATCGGCAAGCAGGATGGACGGATTATTGACCAGCGCCCGTGCGATGGCTACGCGCTGTCGTTGCCCGCCCGAGAGTTCGTTGGGCTTGTGGAACATGCGCTGCTCGAGATCCACTGACCGAAGCGCGCCCTTGGCTTTCTCAATTCGCGCGTCAGCGGCCAAGCCGGCGTAGATCAACGGTAATTCTACGTTGTGCAGCGCCGTTGCCCGAGCCAGTAGATTGAAGGTCTGAAAAACGAAACCGATCTCTTTATTTCGGATGCGCGCCAGTTCGTCATCGGTCATTTCACTGACCAGATTTCCGTTCAGGTAATACAGCCCCTTGGTCGCGGTATCCAGGCACCCGATCAAGTTCATGAGCGTCGATTTCCCGGAACCGGATGGTCCCATGATCGCGACATACTCACCCCGCCGAATCTCGATATCGACTCCTGAGACGGCGTGGATCTCCTGGTCGCCCATGATGTAGGTTTTCCAAAGATCGAACGTTCGGATAACAATACCGTCGCGTTTGAGTTGTTGTCCGCGATCGACGAGTTCCTGGGTCGCTGTTGCCATACTCTGAGCTTTCGCTAACTTTCCGATTTCACCGGCGCCCTGTTGTCCACCTTCACACGGGCGTCATTTCGCAGCGTGCGAATCACCTTATAGCTGCCGGTTACAATCTGGTCCCCTTCGTTCAATCCGTTAAGGACTTCAATATCGGTTGCACCCGTGATGCCGGTGCCGACCTTCTCGAATTCCGCTTTCCCGTTCTTTACGACAAAAACCCCCTGCAGTTCTTCTTTCTTCGCTTTTTCAGCGGCCGGATCAACCTTCGCGGCCGCTTGCACGCCTCTCTTCGAGGGCGGTTCCAAGTCGCCGCGCTGCCGGATGGTCAAGGCCTGAATCGGGATCGTCAAGGCCTTCTGCCGGGTCGCGGTAACAATCTTGGACGTGCACGAAAGCCCCGGACGGATCTCGTCGGGAGGATTGTCGAGAGCGATCACCACTTTAAAATCCTTCGCTTCCTGGCTCGACACGGCGCTCTGGGATGCGGCCAAACCAGTAGATCGCAGAATGGCCGTGTTGCCAATCTCAATTACATGACCTTTAAAGATTCGATTTGGAATCGCATCGATTGTGATATCCGCAACCTGATCAAGCTTCACGTTCACAATGTCGGTCTCGTCCACCTTCACCTCGGCCGTGATCAGGGACATATCGGCAATTGTCATGATCGTGCTCGCGGCGGAATTCTGTATACCCTGCACCACCGTCTCGCCCGTTCGTACAGGCAGGTTCGTCACCACGCCATCGATCGGCGATACCACCAGGTGTTTATCGAAAATGTCCGAGAATCGCGTGAGATTGGCCTGCATCTGCCCCACTCGCCGCTGCGCGGAGGTGACGTTTTCACGGGACTGCACTTGCTGCGCCTTGGCTTGCGCGATACGCGTCTCCGCCTCGCTGATCGATGCCAAGGCGCTATCGTACTCGGCCTTCCGTTGATCTAAGTCTTGTTGCGCGATCAGTTTCTCTTTGGCGAGCTGCTGTGCCCGATCCAGGTTGATCTTGGTGCGCTGCAGCTCAGCCTTGGCCCGCTGCAGTCCTGCCTCCGCGGTCTGCACAGCGTCCTCCATCGCTTTCATCCCAGCCTCAGCCGCGGCCGAGTCGGCGAGTGAGGTGTTGATGGCTGCCTTTTGCGCCACAACGTCCGCGCCGGCCTGAATGGACTCGATCTTTGCGACTACCTGCCCCCTCTTCACCCGGTCGCCTTCTTTCACATCGATCTCGGTCAGCGGACCCATCGCATTCGCGCCGAGATTGATGTAATTCTTCGGCTTGATCTCGCCCGAAGCGGTGACTATGGCGGTCAAATCCTGGCGCGCCACTTTACCGGTCTGTACATCCACGATTCCGCGCTCATTCAACTTGATGCTGGCGAACACGCCGCCGCTCACCAGGCAGATCAAGCCAATAAACAGCAGAATCTTCCACTTACGGTTCATGGAATTGTAGCTCCCGTCTGTACTAGACGTATAACTTTGTTCATTTGTTCGGTACTTTCATCGTACCGTAGGGCACACCGAGTGGCACAGGCATTCTTGCCTGTTTTGCACTTAGACCAAGACCGTGATGTTTTCGGTCCGGTCCCTGCCCCGTAGCGGGCAAGAGCAACACTCTTGCGGACTCATAGGTAACTACAGCTATCGTAGTGTTTGATCGGTGAGCGGTCTGTTCGGATCCGAATCGGGTACTGCACTCGCAATTGAATTCTCTTCACCACCGGAGATCGCGTCCATCTCAGCTTCGAGCAACAGATCGCTCTCCAGCTCCGGCTTGGGAGCGTTGCAACGAATATTCCAATTACGTGTTCTCATGGTGCTATCCGGGAAACTACGAGACGATGATAACCCGGATCTCGCCGCAGCGCAACGAGGTCCGGGTCGTTCTGGATTTCCTTCATCCCAAAACCTGCTTTGACTGCCTTTCCGAGCCACTCCAGAGCGGCATCGCGGCGGCCGCATAACTCGCTGGCAATTCCGAGGTGGAACATCGACGTGGGGTCCAGCTTGGGTGAATTCTCGCACTGCCGTATCGCTTCCATGGCGCGTTGTTTTTCCCCCGTTTTTGCCAGGAAAGTGGCCAGCCTGCTTCTCAGCTCGGGACTATCGGGCCCAGCGCTCAGTTGCTCTCGGACCAACTGAATCGCGTGTCCGTACGCCTCCGTGGCTTTCGCTTGATTGCCCGCCGTGAACCGATAGGCATCGCCCAGATTGCCCCAGATCGAGTAATCGTTCGCTCCGTTCGTAATGGCTCGCTCATACGCGCTCACGGCATCCAGATAACGGCCTTCGTAATAATAGACGGTACCCAGATTCGTAAGAACGTACGGAGTGGGCCGGATTGCCAGGGCTTTCTGCAGCGTCTCCGCAGCTTCCGGGTCGCGGTCCAGCCGGTGATACGCAACGCCCATAATCCGGTAGATCGCGGGATTGTCCGGAGCCAACTGGATCGCCTTCTGAAATGAGGCGATGGCGTCTTCATAGCGGCCGTTGTCGAACAAGAGAGCACCCAAAAAGTGATACGCCCGCCAATCATTTGGATCGGTCTGGATCAGCTTGCGATAGCCGGCCTCGGCATCCTTCGCCCGGTTCTGCGCGGCCAGGCTCTCCGCCAGCCGGAGTTGGCCGTCCGCGTTTTTGGGCTCCAACTCCACAGCCCGCCGCAGTTCGCGCTCCGCATCCTGGAATTGCCCGGCGCGAATATTCACGGTACCCATGCTGACATGCGCGCCGGCCAGCAGATCGTTCAACTGCAAAGCCCGGCTGGCGTGCGAGCGTGCCTGCCGGAGCAACTGGGGATCGCGATTCTCCGCGTACTTTTGCGCATAGGCTTCTCCGAGCCCGGCGTAAGCGGCGGCGTTATCGTGGTCCTCTTCGAGCGCCTTCTGAAAGCACTCGATGGCGTGGTCCACGTTTCCGGCCTTGTCGTAGCGTAGCAGGTAGGCATGCCCGCGCCGCCTCCACTCGGCTGCTTCCACCGGCAAGATCGAGGATAATTGCCCGCTGGATCGAAACTGGTGCCAGGAGCGCCGCCCGTAGGGAGAGAGCCCGAACAGCAGCGCAGCCGCCAGCAATCCGCCTGCGATCCAAACAAGCGGCTTCCAGTTGTATTTAGGAGCGGCCGCTGGCAGGACCCAGCCCGATTGCGCCGATGTGTCTAGCCGCCTGCCAGGCACGCTCCCCAATTCGTCGGCAACCGCCTGCATGCTTTGGTACCGCGCCTCCCGGTCCTTTTGCAGGCATTTCGAAATGATGGCACACAATTGTGGCGGGATGCCGCCATCCCGGCATTCGCCGATTGGTTTCGGCTGCGCATAGGCGATCGCCTGCAACACGGCGAAGGTACTAGCGGCACGAAAGGGTTTCGCGCCAGCCGCCATCTCATACAGCACGGCGCCAAACGAAAAAATGTCGGAGCGCTCATCCACGTGTTCTCCGCGGGCCTGCTCGGGCGACATGTATTGCAGCGTGCCGAGGGCGGCGCCTAGCTCCGTGATGGCCGAGGCCGTTTCCTCTTCTCCCGCGGCGAGAACGGGATTCAGTTGCGCAAGACCGAAATCGAGCAGCTTCACCGAACCCTCTTCGGTGATCATGATGTTACTGGGTTTCACATCGCGATGAACAACGCCGGCCGCGTGCGCCCGTGCCAGGGCCAGCGCGGTTTGAAACGCATAGGAGAGAACATCCGGCACGGGCGCCAAGCCGCGTTTCATCATCGCGTCCAGCGATAAGCCGGTAACCAATTCCATCGCGATGAAATCGTTGCCCTGGTCCGAGCCGATATCGTAGATGCAAACAATATTTGGATGATTTAACGCCGCCGCCGTACGGGCCTCCCGTAGAAAGCGCTTCCGTCGTTTAGGATCACGGCTTTTTTCGGGCGGGAGCACTTTTAAGGCCACAGTACGGCCCAACCGGGTATCGAGGGCGGAATAAACAATACCCATTCCGCCCTCCCCCAGCTTTGAAAGCACCTGGTAATGAAGAATTGACTGGCCGATCAGACTTTCAGTTTCCCACGACGAACAGCGGGCCGCTGTTCATCGTGATTCCCGGCGGTTACTTCTCGGGGGTCTTGCCGCTCATCGCCTGACGTTGCGTGTCTTGGGCCATCTGCAAGTGGTGCTGCAAAGTGGGCAGCGTCTTCGACGCCCAGGCTTTCGTATCGGAGTCCGTTCCGCTGTTGGCTTCGGTTTGAAATTCGGCAATATCCTTCTGGTGATCGGATATCATGTCTTGCATGTAAGCTTTGTCGAAAGCAGCCCCGTTCAGCTTCGTTAGCTGGTCGATGGTTGCCTGGTCTTCGGGATCGATAGCCGTTGGCAAGGTAACGTTCTTCTGAGACGCCAGCGTTTTCAACTCGTCGTTCGCCTTGGTGTGATCGTCCACCATAGTTTGGCCAAAATCTTTTACCGCCTGGCTGGAAGCGTGATCTTTGGCGAGCTGCCCTAACTGCACTTCAGCCATTCCGCCCTGGGCGGCTTTCATCATGAAGCGCTGATCGGCGCTATCCCCCGAACTCTTCATCCGGTCCGAACTACCCCTAGTGGGGGGTGGATCCTGAGCCCACACTGCGCCCAGTCCAAAAACCGTTAACGTTGTTAGCAATAAACAAGTAGATTTCACGATAGATCTCCCTCCGCTGTTGGACCTTGGTGTAAAAGTTTTGTTTCCTACTGTTGTTTACGTAGGAAACCTGGATGGATCTCACCGTATCCTAAGAGATAGGGATGAAAAACTGGTACGCACGCCGAATCTCCAAATGGGAGAGCGGCCTTTGCTTCAGATCGACCAACCGGGTTGTCAGGCCTTTCGACTGGGGGCTGGATTGGACTGAGCGATGGCCGCAAGCTCAAATGCAAGTTCGCAACGGGCACAGCCCGGCTCAGTATCTGAGTGAGCTGAACCGGCTCGCGATCGCCGACAGCGATGTTTTCTTCGGTTACCGGACGCCGCCGGATTTCAAGCTCGACAACGGAATCCTGCGGTTCTCTTCACCGGTGGAGACCCCGTACCCGGAGAACAACATCGTCCATGCGCAATGGTTCCCGGCAAAAGGCGATCGGGCGGTGGTTCTGCTGCCGCACTGGAACGCGCCCGCGGACGGTCACAACGCTCTCTGCCGCGGATTGAGCAAGCTCGGTATTTCGGCGCTGCGCATCAGCTTGCCCTATCATGACTACCGCATGCCCGCCGAGTTGCAACGCGCCGACTATGCCGTATCTGCAAACCTCGCGCGTACCATCGATGCTACCCGTCAGGCGGTGATCGATGTACGTTGCTGCTTCGACTGGCTGGAATCCCAGGGCTACCAGCGCTTCGGCGTGGTAGGGACAAGTCTCGGCTCGTGCTACGCCTGCCTTGCCAGCGCGCACGATTCGCGAATCAAGGTCAACGTATTCAACCACTGCGCCACGTACTTCGCCGATGTGGTCTGGACCGGTCTCTCGAGCCAGCACATCCGCCAAGCTCTGGAGCCGCATATCGATGTCGCCGGCCTCCGCGATGCCTGGATGGCGATCAGCCCGGTAAACTACCTGGAAAAATTCGCCGGCAAGAAGAGCAAGTCACTGTTCATCTACACCAGCTACGACACGACGTTCCTGCCGGAATTCTCAAAGGCGATCATTAACCGCATGCGGGAGCACAAGGTGGACCACAAAGTGGTGGTCCTGCCCTGTGGCCACTACACGATGGGCGAGATGCCGTTCAAGATCATCGACGGCTACCATATCTGCTCCTTCTTGAAGAGAAATTTGTAACTTGCGCAAACAAGCCGAGCCGCGACCAGCCTGCCCGCAAACGGGCCAGGGAGCGGTCCCGCTTCACCCGCTCCTGTACCGATATCGAGATCCTGCGACGCAATGCTGACGCCTGGGCTCCGCCGAGCTTCCAGGAATCGTGCGAAAGCCGCGCTTCGGCGACGGAAAAGACTCTTCGATCCCTCAGGAGATTCGCCGCGCAAGAAGCCATGTACCAATGAATCCACACCCGGGTGCCCATAATGAAATGCGAGCCATCGCGGTATTCAACGTACTCTTTGGCCATGGCCGGTTCAGTCTTTAGCGGGAGCGACGGGGGCCGTCACAAGTATCGGAAACTGAGTGGGGCGGGCGTTTCGCCTGCCCACCGGTGCTGCCCGCTTGAGCGCGCTTGCGCCGGGCAAAAAATTGCCTGCCCCCACTCAGAATCACCACGTAGAGGTGGGCATCTGAAGAGTATATCCACCGGCGAAGGTCTGATGAGTTATCGAGGTTTCTCGCTATCCGCCCGCGGGCCGCTCGACGTGCCCTCCAAACTTGTTCCGCATCCCGGATAACACCTTCTCCGCAAAAGTGTGCTCCTGCCGGGAACGGAAACGGGTGAACAGCGAAGCGGACAGCACGTCGACCGGAACCGCCTCTTCGATTGCCGCTACGACGGTCCAGCGGCCTTCGCCGGAATCGTGGACGAAACCGGTATAACTCGATAGCGCTGGGTCTTCCACCAGCGCCATCGAGATCAGGTCGAGCAGCCACGAACCCACCACGCTGCCGCGCCTCCAGACCTCCGCGATGTCGGGGACGTTTAGGTCGAAGCGGTACTCTTCCTTCAATTCCTGCGAGTTCGCGTTTTTGAAAATATCGAAGCCTTCCGCGTAGGACTGCATCAGCCCGTACTCAATACCGTTGTGCACCATCTTCACGAAGTGCCCGGCGCCCGCTGGCCCGCAATGCAGAAACCCCAACTCCGCCGTGCCCGGTTTGTTCTCGCGCCCCGGAGTCCGGGCGACATCGCTGAGTCCGGGCGCCAGCGTTGAAAATAGAGGTGTCAGACGCGCGACCGCTCCCGCTTCGCCGCCGATCATCAGGCAATAACCACGGTCCACGCCCCACACTCCTCCACTGGTGCCCACGTCGATATAAACAACGCCTTTCTGCGCAAATGTTTTGGCGCGCCGCACGTCGTCTTTGAAATAGGAATTCCCTCCGTCGATAATTACGTCGCCGGATTCCATCAATTCATGCAGGCGCGCGGCTGTGTTCTCCGTCGGCGCGCCCGCGGGCAACATCACCCACGCAGCCCGGGGCTTTTCGAGTTTGCTTACTACGTCTTCAAGCGACGTCGCGCCAACGGCGCCATCCGCCGCCAGGTGTTCCACTTCGGCCGCATTCAAATCGAAGACCACGCACTGGTGTCCGCCGGCCATCAAGCGGCGCGCCATGTTCGCGCCCATTCTTCCCAACCCAATCATCGCTATTTGCATAAGCCTTTATTGTGCATCACCTTCACTGCTGCGTCTGCTTGTACACCTCTCGCTTCGAGAGACCCCTGCGGCGTGCCACCTGTTTCAGGGCGTCCATGCGCGGAACGCCGTTGCGGATCAACTCTTCCACCGCTTCTTCAACCGTCGTGTCTTCTTGCGGCAGCGCTTCGCCCCTCCCCACCATGACCGTCAACTCGCCGCGAATCGAACCGCGCTCGCGTAGCGTTGCGAGCAGTTCCGCAGCCGTCCCGCGCAGGAACTCCTCATGAATTTTGGTCAGTTCCCGAGCGAGTACCACCGGCCGCGTCCCCAGCACCGCGGCAATGTCTTCCAGCATTTCCAGCATTCGATGCGGCGCCTCGTAGAACACCAGCGGCATATCCAGCGCTTGAAACTGCTCGAGCGCCTTTCGCCGTTGCCGGCTCTTGGCCGGCAGGAATCCATAAAAGAGAAACGAATCAGTCGGTAAGCCGGACGCGCTCATGGCCGCCACAACGGCGCACGGGCCAGGCAGCGGCACTACAAATATCCCAGCCTCCCGGGCTTTTGCGACCAGGCGATATCCGGGATCGGCGATCAGCGGCGTCCCCGCGTCGGACACCAGAGCGATGTTTTTGCCGCT
This sequence comes from Bryobacteraceae bacterium, assembly GCA_051000095.1. Lineage (GTDB taxonomy): Bacteria > Acidobacteriota > Terriglobia > Bryobacterales > Bryobacteraceae > JBBSHP01. The sequence continues at coordinate 28,312 of JBPCOQ010000050.1, forward strand.
CAGTAATTCGGCCAGCAACTCGCTCGAACGCACCTGCTCATTGTGCTCGTGATAGCTAACCGCCGGCTTGCCGATTCCGAAATGGTCGAGCAATTTCCTGGTCTGCCGGGTGTCCTCGCACGCAATCAAATCCACCTCGCGAAGAACGCGCACCGCCCGGAAAGTGATGTCTTCCAGGTTGCCGATCGGTGTCGCCACAACGTACAGCGTTCCGGTGTGAGGTTGAGTTGCGGCCAAAAGCCAGACTACGATAAATCATTGGCCAATAGCGATAGCACCGCCGCCGCGAAGCCTGGAAGTTATCTGTTTGAAGTTCCGGGCAAACCTGTCTCGATCTACCTCAGCCTGGATGTCGTCGACCGCTTGCAGCAGGACGTCATGCGCGGGTTCGGGGCCGTGCCGAAGCGGGGCGCCGAAGTCGGAGGCATTCTGCTCGGGTCGGCGAGCCACGATGGCCGCCTATTAGTCGATATTGAAGACTACGAGATGGCGCCGATCGAGTACAAACGCGGGCCTTCCTACCAACTATCCGCATCCGACTTGGAATCCTTCCAAGCCATTCTCGATCGCTTGCGGGCGGGTACCGATCCCGATCTGAAGCCGGTGGGTTTTTTCCGTAGCCACACGCGCGAGGGCACGGGCCTCGTGCAGGATGATTTGGACCTGCTCAAGCGCTCCTTCCCCGATCCCAACGCTGTGGTGCTGCTGATCAAGCCGTACGCAACCCGCGTCAGCACGGCTACGTTTTTGTTCAGTGAGAACGGAGGTTTTGAGCCTGGCAGCCCACTGCTTGAGTTTCCGTTCCGGCGTAAGCTACTGGCCCCTGACGACGACACGCCGCCCAAGCGGCCTCGAGCGCCGGCGGATTCCGCGCATCAACCGGAGCCCCCGGAGACTGTGAGCCGGCGCTTACCCCAGGCACAGCCATTGGACACAGGCTACGCCGAATTGTCCGAATCGGAAGTGGAGCACCCACAGGAAAGCGCGCAGAGCAGATGGATCTGGGTCCCGCTCTCATTCATATTCCTGCTGGTGGGCGTTCTTCTGGGCTTTCAGGCCGCTCTGACGCTAAGACCTCAGAATGCGGCGGGAAATTCCGATCCGTTCGATCTCCAGCTCAACGTCTCGAAGGACGGCGACAATCTCAATGTTCGCTGGGACCGCCAGGCTCGTGCCATTCGAAGCGCCACCCGAGGCGTTCTGGTGATCGTTGACGGACTCTACAACAAAACGGTCGACCTGGACCCTAGCCAACTACAGACCGGCACGGTCGTGTATCGCCACAATTCCGGCGAGGTCCGCTTCCGGCTGGAAGTCTATCCGCGAGAGCGTGACATGATTGTCGAGACGGTCGACTGGAAGCAATGACACTACATCCGCTGACAGCGCGCGCAATAGTGCGTCCCGCGTTGCGCCACGACGATCCTGCGAATTGGATTACCGCAGCGTGGGCAGGGCTGGCCTTTGCGTCCATAAACCTGATGCCGCGATTGGAAGTCTCCTCGATTGCCTTCCGCATCCACGTAGTCTGAAATCGACGAGCCCTTGTGCTCGATCGCCAGCGTGAGCACGTCGATCATGGACTGATGCAGGCGCAGTGCGCGGTCCTTCCGAAGCCGCGTGGATTCGGCCTTTGGATGGATGCGTGCCAGGAATAACGCCTCATCGGTATAGATGTTTCCCATCCCTCGCAGAAACCGCTGGTTCAGCAACAGCGGCTTGATCTGGGCCTTACGACGCCGGAGCAACGCGAGAAAATCGTCCGGTTGGATCGCCAGCGCGTCGGGGCCTAGCTTCTCGACTCTTTTCGGAAGGCCAATATCCCACTCGATTCGTCCCAGGTGGCGCACGTCATCATAAACTAGCAGCCCTCGATCGAGCTCAAACAGCGCGCGGGTGTAGTCGCCCGGCCGCGCATCCATCAGCAGCTTTCCCGTCATGCCGAGGTGGATCGCGAGCGTGCCCTCGGTAAGCTCGACCAAAATAAATTTGCCGTGCCGCCGCACGGAATGCACCACCTGGCCGCGCACACGGCCGGCGAGTTCATCGAAGTCCTGGCGAACGACGAAGCGCGAGGAGAAATTGGCTTCGACAATTCGCCGGCCAATGAGGAGCGGAGCCAGCGAGCGAACAACGGTCTCTACTTCCGGAAGCTCAGGCATTCTGTCCTTACTTACTCAAATCCACCGTCGTCAAAAAGCGCGGCGCTCGCCGGGCCTTGGTCGCCTGCTCGAAACTGTAGGCCAGTTTGAGCAGCGCCGGTTCGCTCCAGGCCGGGCCAAAGAACGAGAGTCCGACTGGCAGTCCGCGGACAAACCCCGCGGGGACGGTGATGTGCGGGTATCCCGCTACAGCCGCGGGCGTCGTACAGCCCGGCCAGTTTGCGTCGCCCACCACATAGTCGTTCAGCGGCGCGGGCACCGCGGTGGGCGCGACGATCGCGTCCACTTTGTACTTCGCGGCCACGGCGTCGATTCCATCCGCGCGCGACAGCTTCACACATTTCGCTCGCGCCTCCAGATAGGCTTTGTCGGTTAGCGGCCCTTTGGCCTCCGCTTTCTCGAAAATCTCCTGCTCAAAGTAGGGCATCTCTTCCCGGCGGTGATCGCGATTAAACGCGATCAGGCCGGTTAGCGTTCTTACGCGGATCTTCGGGCCGAGCCCTGCGAGGTATGCGTTGATGCCGGCTTTGAATTCATAGTGCAGCACCTCACTCTCGTCATTGTCGTATTGCCCGTGCGAAGGCAGGTCGGCGGGATCGACTAACTCGGCGCCCTGCCGCTTCATCTCCGCCAAGCACTCCTCCATCACGTGATCCATCGCGGCGTTGCTTCCGAAAAATTTCCGCGCCACTCCGAGCCGCGCGCCCTTCAACCCGCCCGGATCGAGGTACATTGTGTAATCCGCCTTCGCTTTGCTGCCCGGCATTCCCATGGCGCCGAGCAGGATGGCGGCATCGCGTACCGTACGGGCCATCGGACCCGCCGTGTCCTGGCTCTTCGCGATCGGTATAATACCGGCGCCGCCCACCAGCCCAAGGGTTGGCTTGATCCCCACGATGCCACACGTCGATGCGGGCGCCGTCACCGATCCGTCCGTCTCCGTTCCTACCGCCACCGCGCAGAAATTCGCCGCGCCAGCCGCGCCCGATCCGGAACTGGAGCCCGAGGGATTCCGATCAAGCGCATAGGGATTACGCGTTTGACCGCCACGCCCGCTCCACCCGCTCACCGAATGCGTCGAACGGAAATTGGCCCACTCGCTCAGATTCGTCTTGCCCAGGATCACCGCCCCTGCCGTACGCAGCCGCTGCACAACGTCCGCATCGCGAGGGGCGATCGACCCCGCCAGCGCCAGCGAGCCGGCCGTCGTGCTCATACGGTCGGCCGTGTCGATATTGTCTTTGATCAGGACCGGCACGCCGTGCAGCGGACCCCTCGGCCCCTTTGCTTTGCGCTCGCGATCCAGCGCCTCGGCGATCGGCAGCGCCTCCGGATTCAACTCGATGACGGCGTTCACTGCCGGACCTTTTTTGTCCAGCGAATTAATTCGAGCGAGATACCACTCGGCCGCCGTTCGCGCGGTGAAGCGCCCGGCCCGGAACCCCTGGTCCAGGTCGGCGAGCGTGGCCTCTTCAAGGTTGATCGGCTGGGCGGAAGCAGCGGGAATGGCTGCCATGGCGAACAGGAATCGACGTCGGTCCATGTAGAGTTATACCACTGCCCCCGTGGGGCAGGTGATCGTTGTCACCTGCCGGGCTGCCGAAGGCCGCCTCCGCCTCCGTGGGGCAGGTGATCTTTGTCACCTGCCTCCCTCCCGAATTCGGTAGTGGGTCAGTTTGAAACCGCCGGACGGGTTGACTTCGGTTCGACCTTCGACAAAAGTTCAACCATTTCACTCACGGTCCACGCGTGATTGGCGATTCCGGCTTTCATCGCTGGCGTCATCTTGAGAGTCTGGTGGACGCGGCCAAAGTTGTACCAAGTGAAGTAAATGGCGACCGATGCCGCGTGGTTGTCGAGCTTCTTTGAAAATGCATTTGTGAGGCGAGTAAAGCGGCGCATGGACATTCTCATGGAGAGATTGGCGCGCTCCACGTACGATGTGCTGATGTGCTTTTCATCCGGGTTGCCGAGCACGGTTTTCTTCTCGCAGCCAATGCATCTTGCGGGGCTGTAACGTGCTTCGTTCGCAGGCTCCTGGCCATAGACCTTGTGCAGGATGCTGTAGTCGATCTCGCCTGAAAAGGCATCCAGGATCGCGTTCAAGTAGACCTTCAGGCCATCGGTCGTGATCTGCACGCGATTAGCGAGACGGCTAGCAAGATCCTGCATGAACTCTGTTGCACATCCAGCGTCACGCTTGCCAATAAACCAGGAGGGAATTAATTTCGAATCGGCATCAATCGCCGTCCACGTCCACACGCTACCGGCAACGTGCTTCTCTGCGATCTCCGCCGTGACGTTCTTTTCCTTGGCGTAAACGAAGCTCCAAATCTCATCGCACTGGAGCCGCTGGCATGGTAGGTTCCGCATTGCTTCGTCCATGAACTTCGTGCAGGCCGTGCCAAGTTCTACCAACAGCTTTGCTACGGTGTTCTTCGCTACGCCTGTGATGCGGACCGTGGAGCGGATCGAGTTTCCCTCAACCAAGCATCGGACAACCTGTGCTCTGCGGTCTGCATCCAAGCGGTTCATACTGACCATTATGCCTGAGTGTATTAGCACGGTCAAGCATAACAGGCAGTTTATTTAAGGAAAGAGGCTCTCTTTCTGAAAAGCGGAGAAACTAGTTTACGCACGGGCCTAGCGGTCCCAAATTTCCGTAGCTGTTTAGACAACTTCAGACCTTCCGCCAGTTGTTTAGCGTCAACGTTCTTGTTGTTTTTAGTAATTGTTCTTACGCTTGGAATCTTACGCATGGGGACCTCCGGCAATCAACCGAATACCATGAAGACGCGATACTCGCCAACACAGTGTATCGCACCCGCTGTGGACATTTTGGCCATGTAGTCTGAGAGAAGATCATCGTACTCGCGAATGCAAGTGCTAAGGATTCCATCGGCAGAAAAGTCGTCTATCAGCACATCAAGATCTTTGTCCAGGACTTCCTTGGATATGCCATGCCCGTGCACGTGCCACCGTTTAGTATCGTTGAGCTTCTTTGCGATCGAGGCCGCACGGCTCTCTTTGAGCTTTTCAGTGACCTTCACCTTCCGGGTGCGCGTTTCTTTCCAATTCTTGAATTTGTATTTAACCAGCCACTCTTTGAGCAAGGCAATCGAAAGCTCTCTTGCTTGGTCGTACTGATACAATTCCCCTTGATCGAAGCCCTGTATCAAGAGTTGCACTTCGGCAGTGGAAATTTTGCCATTGACGGCCTTTTGGATTAATGCATCGTAGCGCTCCAAATATCCCAGTGCCGGAACCATCCTCCCGCCGGGCGTTTCAACCTGCGGGTCTATTGGCCCCAACCGTGAGTAGTAGTTCATGTGGATTGCATCACCTGACATTGCCAACACGGTGCCAGCAGAATAAGCGTAGTTGGGAATAATGAAATCCACTAAAACGTAATGCTTCCGCAGGATGTCAACAATTCTCTGAACGACCTCTATGTATCCGCCGGTGGTAGTAAGAAGCACAACCAATTTCTCTCGACCGCTGTTTTTCGAATGCTTTTTTTCCACTACGGCCCGCCAGATGTCGTCCACGCCAGCGGTGATCGGCCCCGAAAAGCCCAACGCGTCGGCTGACAAATGAGATTCGATCGCATCAAGACGATGATCTAGCTGCTGCTCGACAAAATCGTTGGCGTTGCCAGACTTTGGTTTAGGCGGAAATGGCAGCGAGTCCTCGTTACTCACTTATTCCACCTGGCCTCTGCCGCCTTCTTCGCGATCATTTTGCGCTTTCGTGGGGACAACGCTGCAGCTCGTGCCGCGCCGCCCTTAGCCCCTCCGAGCTTACCCAGCGCGACAGCAGCCGGGTTCTTGCCCTTGTTTTTGTCCGGCAGTGGCGATCCGTCCCACTGCTCGCCGATGGCCTGTTCGACTACACGCTTGGCCACCTGCGTGAAATCGTGATCCTTGCTTGAACGGCTAGGCATGGTACGATTATGCCACAAAGGAGATTCAGCGATGATTCCTGTGAGCAAGTTTCACTTGGGCTCGGACGTTCGAGAGGCCATAACTAAAGCGAAAGATGACTGGAGGAGGCACAGACTATAACCCTTTGAAGGACGCGAACTACTGAACTATCAAGTAGGAAAACGAGGTGCCAAGTTTTTCAAAGCATACGTAGGTCACGCCAGAAGTGGCGATCTTTTGGGCAAAGCTGGAAATCGTCGGCTCGTGCTGTTAGAACAGTCTGGACAGATCACGGAGATGTACTTTTCCGACGACGAATACCGTATCGGATCGTGGAGCAGAATCACAGATTTCTGATTCTGAGTCTCAAACTGACCCACTACCCCGAATTCGGGGAGGAAGCTTCTGATGCTGCCGAACCGCGCTTGGCGGCCAGACTAGTCTTGCCTTGGTCTTCAGCCACTCACCGATCTGTTCGTCTGGAATGCCGAGGCCAGCCCGGATCTCGATGCCATATCGCGCCTCCATTGTCGCGCATCTTCCCGTACGCTCTACTCCCGCGCGGAAATCCAGTGCGTCACCGGAGGAGCGCCATCGCCCTGATGAAACGCCCAGGCGCGCTCCTCGAAGGCGCGGTCGGATACCGTAATCCGCTCGTGTTGCCGGAGATGCTCGGCCCAGTTTTCGACCAGAAACGATTCGATGTAGCGCCCCGGATTTGCGGCGTCTTCGAACAGCCCCCATTGAATCGCGCCATCGCGGCGGCGTATGCGCTCCACGGCCTTCATCGCCCGCGAAAAATTCTCGTGTTCAGCGGGTAGTATCCGGTATTCGATTGTGACCAGGACGGGGCCCTGATCGGGTTTGGGCTCGCTGACGAATTGCGGCTCCGGCCAGTGCAGCGATGGCGTAATATCCACTTCTTGCGCTCCCGCCAGCCGCGTACGCGCCGTCAGAATCGCGCCCGCAATCAAGGCCAGTCCCGCTGCTAGCAGAGTCCGGCGCAAGCCAAACCGGGAGGCCACCTCTCCCCAAATCACGCTACCCAGCGCCATGGCCCCTTGGAACACCAGTAGGTAAACGGATAGCGCTCGCGCCCTTACCCAGTTCGGCAAAGCCGTCTGTGCGACCGTATTCAGGCTGGAATTGACTGCCATCCACGCCATTCCGGCGGCCAGCAGTGCTACCGCGACCAGGCCGAAATTCTCTAGCCAGGCGAGCGCGATGTTGACAATCCCAAATAGCGCAATCGCGCCGCTCACCAGGACCTCGGTCGCCGCCATCTGGCGCACTCTCGTCAGGATGAGAGCCCCGAGTATCGAACCGGCGCCCAGGCATCCCAGCAGCACACCGTAACCGGCACTCTCGCTGTGCAATTCGACCTTTGCGACCAGCGGAAGAATCGACCATAACGCGCTCGCCGAAATCACGAACACGCCGGAACGGATCAGCACGGCATGCAGCTTTGGCTCGAATCGAACGTACCGGATCCCCGCCAGGATCGCTGATCCCACGCTTTCCGGATTGGCCTCCGTTCGCTTGGGAGGGCGCGGCCATAAATAAAGCACGACCAGCACAGCGACGAACGAGATCGCGTTCAGGATGAACGCTGCGCCAGGGCTGAGCACACCCACCACCAGGCCGCCCAGCGCAGGTCCCATGGCCCGAGCCAGGTTGAAGCCGACCGAATTCAGCGCGATCGCGGCCGGCAACTCCGGCCGGGGAACCAGTTCCGGCATGATCGCCTGCCATGCCGGGCCGTTCAGCGTTGCGCCCAAGCCCAACGCGAAGGTCAGCCAAAGCAGCATCCACGGCCCGGTCAGGTGAGCCATTGTCGTCACGCCCAGAATCGCGGCGGCCGCCAGCATCCAGGCTTGCGTGACCAGTAGCAGCTTGCGCCTGTCGAATAGGTCCGCCAAAGCTCCCGCGGGCATCCCCAGCAGGAAGACCGGAACGCTGGTCGCGGTCTGCACCAGCGCCACTTGTAAAGCCGTGGGCGCAAGCGATGTCATCAGCCACGCAGCGCCGACGTTTTGCATCCACGTTCCGATATTGGAAGCTATGGAGGCGATCCACAGCCATCGAAACCAGGTGTGCGCCAGCGGCGCCCAAGGACCGACTGGAATGGCTGCCGGAGTCAATTCTTATTCTAGGCGGTCTTCGTGAGTGGAGCAGGCAGTTTCGCCTGCCAGGTGACCGAAGGTCGCCGCCCGGAGAACTCTTGCTCTTGCGTATAAACCCATTCAAATTTTCTTCCAACTTTCTCGCCCCACCGTTTCATCAACTTACCCGGAATCCACGCGATTGTCCGCTCACCCGATATGCTAACCTCAAACCGAAATCGAAAAAGCGGCGCGCAGGTTTTCACCGCGTCGGAGTCGGCCATTCTCGTAATCGGCCACTGACGGCATTTTTCGAAAGTGCCGTCAGCAGAGGCCATACCGTGCGTCTGATCCGTTGAATTAAAAGGAGTTACTATTCGCGGCAGGTCTACATCAAAAATACGGCAAATGCCGTCAGCCTCCCATCCGAGCATGCGGTAACAAATCAAGCCCGTGCTACGCCTTCTCACTCAGCGGCTAAAATCCGGCACAGCGCGCCCCATCTAGGCAACCAGGCGGCTTATCTTTGAACATCTCCGAAATCTTCATTCGGCGGCCGATCGCCACCAGCTTGCTGATGCTCGGTATCGCGCTGTTCGGCGTCGTAGCCTACCGCGCCCTGCCGATCAGCGATCTTCCCTCGGTCGACTACCCTACTATCAACGTTTCCGCCAGTCTGCCTGGCGCCGACCCGAACACCATGGCGTCGGCCGTCGCAACCCCGCTCGAGCGCCAATTCACCGGAATTGCCGGCCTCGACTCCATGACCTCGGTGAGCGGCACCGGCAATACCAACATTACTCTCCAGTTCGATCTGAATCGCGATATCGATGGCGCCGCTGTCGACGTCCAGACTGCCGTTAGTGAAGCGACTCCGCTTCTGCCCGCCGGCATGCCTTCGCCTCCGTCGTTCCATAAGAGCAACCCGGCCGACATGCCGATGATCATGCTCGGTCTCAGTGCGCCAAATCTGCCGCTCTGGGTCCTCGACGAATACACCGAGCGGATGATGGCCCAACGCATCTCGATGGTTTCGGGCGTCGCGCAGGTCCAGGTGATGGGATCGCAGAAGTATGCGGTTCGCATCCAGGCCGATCCGGACAAGCTGGCCGCGCGCCAGATCGGACTGAATGAGCTTGATCAGGCCATCCAAAACTGGAACGTCAATTTACCAACTGGCACATTGTTTGGCCCCAAGCAGTCCTTCAATGTCCAGGCCAGCGGCCAACTGATGAACGCCGAAGCGTATCAGCCCCTCGTCGTCGCCTGGCGCAACGGCGTGCCCGTCCGCTTGAACCAGGTCGCTCATGTGATGGATAGCGTCGAAGACGACAAGAACGCCTCCTGGATTTACAACCCCACCGGTGGCGCCCGCGCCATCAACCTGATGATCATGCGCCAGCCTGGAAGCAACACCATCGAGGTGACTGACGAGATTCGCCGCTTGATGCCGTCCTTCAAAGCGCAACTGCCCCCCGGAGTGGACCTCGTCATTCGAGGCCAGCGCGCGAGACAGATCAACGACGCTTTTCACGATGTCCAGTTCACTATGCTGCTAACGCTCGGCTTGGTGATCATGGTGATTTTCCTCTTCCTGCGGAACGTCTCAGCCACCGTGATCCCCAGTATGGCGCTACCCTTCTCCATCCTGGGCACCTTCACCGTCATGTACGTGCTCGGTTATAGCCTGGACAACCTTTCGATGATGGCGCTGATTCTCTCCGTCGGGTTCGTAGTCGACGACGCGATCGTGATGCTGGAGAACATCATGCGCCACATTGAGCGGGGCGAAAAGCCGTTGCAGGCGGCGCTGAATGGCTCGCGCGAGATCAGCTTCACCATCGTCTCCATGACTCTCTCGCTCGCGGCGGTGTTCATCCCCATCCTTTTTATGGGCGGCATTCTGGGCCGTCTGTTTCGCGAGTTCGCGATCACCATCTGCACCGCGATCCTGATCTCCGGACTGGTGTCCGTGACGCTCACTCCCATGCTCTGCAGCCGCTTCCTGCGCGTCAACCGCGATCGAAAACCGGGCATGTTCTACCGGGTCACCGAAGGAATCTTCAACGGCATGCTGCGCGGTTACGACTGGAGTTTGACCCGCGTGCTGCGCCATCGCTACATCATGGGCATCGTCTTCGTGGGAGTCCTGGCCTCCACGATCGTCCTCTTTAATAAGGTGCCGAAGGGCTTCATTCCCGATCAGGACATGGATCAGATGTACGTCAACGTGGAGGCGATCCAGGGTACCTCGTACTATCAGATGGTCGATTACATGAAGCGCGTCGCCGATATTATCCGGCGCGATCCCAACGTCGATTCCTTCATGACGAGTGTCGGTGGATCCTGGGGCTCGAGCGGCAGCAATAATAGCCGTATGTTCGTCCAGTTGAAGCCCCGCCGCGAACGAAAAATGACCGCCGGCCAGATCATAGAATCGTTGCGGCCAAAGCTGGCCGGCTTCCCCGGCTTCCGCGTTCTTTTGAACATGCCGCAGAGTATCCGGATCGGAGGGCGCGGATCCAAGAGCAGCTACGAATTCACTCTCCAGGCGCCCGATACCGACCTGCTTTATCGGGAAGCCGCCAAAATGGAGCGCGAAATGTTGAAGCTCCCGATCATCCAGGACGTGAGTACAGACCTGCAGATCCGGAGCCCCCGCGTGAATGTCGCGATCGATCGGGATAAGGCCGCCACTATGGGCTTGACCGCGGCGCAGATCGAGTCCACTCTATACAGCGGCTTTGGCCCGCGCTGGAGTTCCACGATCTACGCGCCTTCGAATCAGTTCCGGGTTTTGCTGGAGCTCGATCCAAAGTACCAGACCTACGACGACTACCTGTCCAAGATTTACTTCAAATCGGATACCGGCAATTTTATTCCGCTTGGCGCCTTCGCTAAGCTGACGCGGGACGCGGGCCCGCAAAGCATCAATCACTCGGGACAACTCCCTTCGGTGACCATCTCCTTTAATTTGAAGCCTGGCGTTTCGCTGGGTGAAGCCGTCGACCAGGTCCAGGACCTGGCGCTTCACACGCTGCCGGGCAGAGTCACCACCAGCTTCACCGGAACCGCCGCTGCCTTCCAAAGCTCGCTCAAAAACCTCACGTTGCTCTTATTCGTAGCGGTGATGGTGGTCTACATCGTTCTGGGCGCGTTGTACGAAAGCTACATCCACCCGTTGACCATCCTCTCGGGGCTCCCCTCCGCTGGTTTCGGAGCATTACTAACACTGATGATCTTCGGCCTCGACCTGAACATCTACTCCTTCGTCGGCTTAATCATGCTGGTAGGAATCGTCAAGAAGAACGCAATCATGCAAATCGACTTCGCCCTGGAAGCCGAGCGCAAACACGGCAAGACTCCGGCCGAGGCGATCTACGAAGGTTGCCTGATCCGATTCAGGCCCATCATGATGACCACCATGGCCGCCCTCTTAGGAGCTCTACCGATCTCGTTCGGCTTAGGCTCCGGCGGCGAAGCAAGAAGGCCGTTAGGCCTGGCCGTGGTCGGAGGCCTGATCTTCTCCCAACTAATCACCCTGTACCTAACACCAGTAGTCTACACATACATGGCCGCCCTCCAGGAGAAATGGCGCACCAGAAAACATTCACTCCCCATCAGTGTTCATCCGCGTCCATCTGTGGCTAATACTCTCTCATGAATATCTCCGAAGGTTTCGTCAAGCGCCCCATCGCCACCAGCCTTCTCATGCTGGCCATTGCCCTGTTCGGCATGGTCGCCTACCGCTCGCTCCCGGTGAGCGATCTCCCCAACGTCGATTTCCCGACGCTGCTCGTCATCGCGAGCCTGCCCGGCGCAAGTCCCGACACCATGGCCTCCGCCGTCGCCACGCCTCTCGAGAACCAGTTCTCGAGCATCGCCGGCCTGGAGTCCATGACCTCGGTCAACTCGCTAGGCTCCACCCAGGTCACGCTCGAATTCGCGCTCAGCCGCAGTCTCGACGGAGCAGCCGTCGATACCCAGGCCGCCATCACGCAAGCCTCCCGCCTCCTCCCGCAAGGCATGCCCACGCCGCCGACCTTCACCAAAGTCAACCCGGCCGACCAGCCCATCCTTTACCTCGCCATCACATCCAAAACAGTCCCGCTGTGGACTCTCGACGAATACGCCGAGACCCGTCTGGCGCAGCGCATCTCGATGGTGAGCGGCGTGGCGCAGGTGCAAGTGCTCGGCGCCCAAAAGTATGCCGTCCATGTGCAATTGGATCCGCATGCGCTCGCTTCGCACCAGATCGGCATCAACGAAATTGAAAATGCGATAAAGGGCTGGAACGTCAACCTGCCCACCGGCTCGATCATCGGGCCCAAGCGCGCTTTCACGCTGCAAGCTACCGGCCAGTTAACCAGCGCCGCTCAATATAAGTCTCTGGTTGTGACGTACCGCAAAGGCGCTCCCGTGCGGCTGGAAGAGTTGGGCAACGTCGTCGACAGCGTCGAAGACGACAAGACCGCATCCTGGTTCTCCGATAAAGATGAATCGCAGCGCGCCATCGTGCTCGGTATCCAGCGCCAGCCCGGTACCAACACCATTGATGTGACCGACGGCGTCAAGCGTCTGCTGCCGCTCTTCAAAGCCGAAGTGCCTCCTTCGGTCCACATGGACGTGCTCTACGACCGATCCGACACGATTCGTGAGTCTTACAAAGACGTGCAGTTCACCATGGCGATGACGCTGGGCCTGGTCGTGATGGTGATCTTCTTGTTTCTGCGTAATTTCTCGGCCACCGTGATCCCCAGCCTGGCGATGCCTTTCTCGATCATCGGCACTTTCACCGTCATGTACCTGCTGCACTACAGCCTGGACAACCTATCCATGATGGCGCTGATTCTGTCGATTGGTTTCGTGGTGGACGACGCCATCGTGATGCTCGAGAATATCTTCCGGCATATGGAAATGGGCGAAAAGCCTTTGGAAGCCGCTCTCAAAGGCTCCCAGGAGATCGGCTTCACGATTGTTTCAATGACTCTGTCGCTCGCGGCCGTCTTCATTCCGGTGCTCTTCATGGGCGGCATCCTGGGCCGGCTGTTTCGCGAATTTGCGGTCACCATCTGCGTCGCCATTCTGATCTCGGGCGTAGTCTCCGTGACGCTCACTCCCATGCTTTGCAGCCGGTTCCTGCGCTCGCCCGAGCATCAGAAGCGCTCGCGGTTCTACCAGATCACCGAGCGATTCTTTGACCGTATTTTGGGAATTTATGACCGCACCTTAAAAGTAGTGCTGCGGCATCGCGTCGCAACGATGGGGACTTTTGTCGTCGTCCTGGTGCTCACTCTGATCTTGTTCGTATACATTCCCAAGGGCTTCATCCCGGATCAGGATACCGACCAGTTAATAGCGATCACGGAAGCCGCGCAGGGCACCTCGTATTACCAGATGGTGGAATATCAGAAGCAGATCGCGGAGGTGATCCAGCAGAATCCGAATGTGGAGGCGCTCATGTCCACGGTGGGTGGCGCGTCTTCGGCGACTCTGGGCGGCCCGAACTTCGGCCAGATCGTAGTCCATCTCAAGCCGCGTACCGGGCGCAAAGAGCTGGTCAACCAGATCATGGAAGACCTGCGGCCCAAGTTGTCGGCCATCGCTGGAATGAACGTGTACCTGCAGAACCCGCCCACCATTCGCATCGGCGGCCAGGTCACCAAGAGCCTGTATCAATATTCGCTGCAATCTCCCGACAAGCCGGAGCTCTACGAGTATGCGCAGGAGCTTGAGCAGCAGGTCGCAAAAATTCCCGGCATCCAGGACGTCACCAGCGATCTGCAGATTCACAGCCCCCAGGTGAATGTCGAGATCGATCGCGACAAAGCGGCCGCCCACGGAATCAACGCGCAGCAAATCGAGAACTCGTTCTACGACGCCTACGGCCCGCGCTGGGTCTCCACCATTTACGCGGCTGTGAATGAATACAAGGTGTTGCTGGAACTCAAGCCGGAATACCAGGCCGACCCGCGCGCTCTCTCGCTGCTATACTTCAAGGCCGCCAACAACGCGCTGATCCCGCTCGATACGCTGGCCTCGGTCAAGCAGGACACTGGTCCACAGACCATCAATCACTTTGGCCAATTGCCCGCCGTGACCATCTCGTTCAATCTCAAGCCGGGCGCATCGCTCGGTGATGTGGTCGGACATATTCAGGCCATTACCAAAGAAACTCTACCATCCACCATCAGCACCACTTTCCAGGGCGCGGCCAAAGCTTTCCAGGGATCGTTGGGTAATCTGTGGGTTCTCCTCCTGGTGGCCATCATGGTGGTGTACATCGTCCTCGGCATTTTGTACGAAAGCTACATCCACCCCTTGACGATTCTTTCGGGATTGCCATCGGCGGGTTTCGGCGCGCTGGTCACCCTGTTTCTTTTCAGAATGGATCTGAATATCTACGCGTTCGTCGGCCTGATCATGCTGATCGGCATCGTCGAAAAGAACGCGATCATGCAGATCGACTTCGCCTTGGACGCGGAACGAAATCAGGGACTGTCCCCCATGGAGGCCATCTACCAAGGCTGCCTGATCCGCTTCCGGCCGATCATCATGACGACCATGGCCGCGCTCCTGGGCGCCGTCCCGATCGCAGTCGGCTACGGAGCCGGCGGCGAAGCCCGCCAACCGCTCGGGCTAGTCGTAGTTGGCGGCCTGATCTTCTCGCAGTTAGTCACGCTGTATCTCACCCCGGTCTTCTACACCTACATGGCCGCCCTGCAGGAAAAACTCCACAGCCGCAAGCGGAAGAAGAACCTGCTGGAGCCGGTCGAAACGGCAGCCTGATTCAACTCACCTTTCCACTGTCCACATCCCAGCTCACCTTGCGCCCTTCGCGATACGCAATGTTTGCCAGGTGCCCCGCCGCGGCCGCATGATGCCCCTCGGTCGCGTCCTCGCGGCTTGGCTTTCCATCGCGAATCGATTCCAGAAAATACTCGAAGTGCGATGGGCCTCGCTCGATCGTGATCTCCTTCGGCCGAGGTGGGACCAGAGGCATCTTCGGCTTGCCCTCGGGAGTATAGCCGTTCGATTCGAGATAGGCCAAGCGCATCTCTCGCGGCCAGGCGAGGTTCGGCTCTACATCGGGATAGGCGGGCTCGGGATACACAGTCAGCCGATTATTCCCCAGCATCATCGAGCCATCCTGCCCGAGAATGTAGATGCCGCGCGGCGTGAAAGTGTTCTCCAGGTCCACGCAGATGTCCGTGATGAATCCTCCGTAATCGAGCAGCGAATTCAGCAGATCCGGCACCGTCCGCCCGTCGTTCCATTTGTAAATGCCGCCTTGCGAAACGGCGGACTTTGGCCCGCGCGCGTCCATGATTTCGTGTAACTGCGTGAGCAGGTGCACGAACAGATCCGTCGAGACTCCGCCTGAATATTCCCACCAGCATCGCCACCGGAAAAATACGTTGGCATCGAACGGCCGCGGGGGCGCGGACCCCAGGAAACGCGGCCAGTCGATCGTCTCCGGCGACGCATCGGGCGGAACCGGATATCGCCAGGCGCCCGTCCCGCTGTTGCGGCCATTCATCAAGCGCACCAGGTTGACCTTGCCCAACGCGCCGGATTTCACAATCTCCTTGGCCTTGGCGGTGAGCTGCGACGTTTTGGCTTCGCTCCCCACCTGAAGCACGCGCCCAGTGCGTTGGACAGCGGCGATCACTCGCGGACCTTCCGCGATGCTCCACGTCATCGGCTTTTCGATATACACGTGTTTCCCGGCATCCAGCGCGTCCAGCACCATTCGCGTATGCCAGTGGTCTGGCGTCGCAATCGCCACGGCGTCGATGTCCTTGCGATCCAGAACCGCGCGGTAATCTTTGGTGGCCGCGGCGCGATTGCCGGTGTCCTCGAGCGCTGCCTTCAGGCAACCGTCGTACAAGTCGGCAACGGCCAGCGCGCGAACTCCGGGGAGCGCTTGGAATTGCCGCAGCAGATGTGTCCCGCGGATACCGCGCCCGATAAAACCCATTCCAATTTCCGAGCTCCCGGTCTGCCCGTTCCGGGGAACGGCTTTGCCCTGCGGACTGGCTTGAGCCAGAGAGAACACCGTCGCCGCTCCGGCAGTCTGAAGAAAGTTTCTACGAAACATGTGCACCTTTGACTACTGTACGTGGCTTTCACCGGCAGATGTGCTGAAAGAGCTGGTATGCTTCATCCCAAGCCTTGTCCGGCTTCGGCTCGAACGTTGCTGCCGGAAAGGATCGCGCTAAAACATCGCGCGCGGCCGCAAAGGAGCCGACAACACCAGTTCCAACGATCTGCACCGCGATGTTGCCCAGCGCGGTGGCCTCCGCTGGTCCTGCCAAAACACGGCGGTCGGTGGCGTCGGCGGTGAATTGGTTTAACAGCGCGTTTTGCGAGCCTCCGCCGATCATCCGGATCTGTTCAATACGATTGCCGGTGATCGATTCCAGTTGCTCTAATACCAGGCGGTATTTTAGCGCCAGGCTCTCCATCACCGCGCGCGCGTAGGCGCCCGGAGTGGCCGGTGAAGGCTGCCCGGTCCGGGCGCACACGCCGCGGATTGCTTCCGGCATGCTCGCTGGGCGGACGAAATCCGCCGCATCCGGATCGATCAGATGTTGCAGTGGCGTTGCACCGGCCGCCGCGGCGATCAGTTGCTCATGGCTCCAGGTTTCACCCGCCGATTGCCACGCCTTGCGGCAGCCTTCCAATAGCCAGAGTCCCGTGATGTTCTTCAGAAGCCGGATCGTATTTCCCACTCCGCCTTCGTTCGTGAAGTTCAATTCGTGCGCTTCGGGAGTAACGATCGGTTGCGGCACCTCCATCCCAAGCAGCGACCAGGTGCCGGAGCTGAGGAATGCCGTCCCGCTGCCGCCGTGAACTGCCGCAACGGCGGAGCCGGTATCGTGACAGGCCGGCGCGATTACGGTGGCCGCCGCAAGAGCGGGAGAAGCCGCCAGTTCCGGAATCAACTTACCTAATGGAGTGCCGGGAGCCACAATCGGGCAGAGCAGGTGAGTGGGTAAACCGAGTTGCCGCAGCAAATCGGATGCCCAGGCTTTTGTTTTATGGCTGAGCATCTGAGTCGTGGAAGCAACCGTATACTCACAGACGGCCACGCCGGTCAGCCAATAATGGAACAGGTCCGGCATTGTCACCAAAGATTGCGCGTGTTCGAGCAGGCGCGGTGTTCTCTGCATGGCTGCGGAGAGCTGAAACAGAGTGTTGAATTCCATGAACTGCACACCGGTTTCGTTATAGACGGTTTGGCGAGGCACTCGCTGGAACACCTGCTCCATGACGCCTTCAGTACGGGCATCGCGGTAGTGATAAGGATTCTCCAGCAAAGTACCGTGCTCGCCCAGCAGCGCGTAATCCACTCCCCAGGCGTCGACGCCGATGCCGTCCAGCCGGTCTGTGTATCTCGAAACGGCCTGCAGAGCCCTCCGCATTTCGAGCCATAAGCGCGGCGCATCCCAATGCAATTCGCCGGTGTACCGGACCGGGTCGTTCGGGAACCGATGAACCTCTTTAATAGTGATAGAGTCTTCGCCGTAATGCCCGAGGATCGCTCGCCCGCTAGTGGCCCCCAGATCGAAAGCCAGAAATGTACGGGTGCGGGACATTAAGGGAAGCGGTGAAAAAGGTATTTTCCAGTGTAACGTTCCCGCATTTTGCAGCACACTATATCGGCACGCCACAAGCGTGTTGTGCTATAGTCGCCTCGTTCAAGGCAATAGCGCTGGAGGCGGTATTTCGCTCCATGCTGAAACGAGGGTTTTTCTAAATGGCTAAAGAAAGTATCCAAAAAAAGATCGGCCGGGTTCGCCCGCCGCGCGTGCATATCACTTACGACGTCGAGACCGGCGGGGCAATTGAAAAGAAGGAGCTCCCCTTCGTGGTCGGCGTTATGGCGGACCTTTCGGGTAATCCCGAAAAGCCGCTGCCGCAAGTGAAGGATCGCAAGTTCGTCGAAATCGATCGTGACAATTTCGACACGGTACTGGCTAAAACCGCCCCCCGGCTGGTTTATAAAGTCGATAACAAGCTGACCGACGAGGACACTCGGATCGGGCTGGAACTGAAGTTCAAGAGCCTCGAAGATTTCGAGCCGCAGAAAGTCGCTCTGCAGGTGGACCCTCTTCGAAAGCTCCTCGAAGTTCGAAACAGGCTTTCGAATCTCCGCAGCAGCCTGTATGGTAACGACAAGCTGGATGGACTCCTGCAGGAGGTGTTACACAATACCGACGCGTTCAACAAGCTCCGGTCCGAAATCGGGTTGCCGGAGCCCGGCGACACCGCCGCCGAGCCAGTGAGGGAGGGCTAACATGGCTGCCGAAACTCAAGCCAAACCTGCTTCTCAAGCGGCGCAGACTGTAGAGGCCGAAGGCAGTCTGCTAGACAAGATTATCCAGGAGGGGCGTCTTGCCCCAACTTTCGAGGAAAAAGATAAAGCGAAAGAGTGGCTCGGCACCTTCGTCGAGCAAGTGGTTAATCGCGACATGGTGGTGGCGAAAGACACCGAAGCCATGATCAACGCCCGTATCGCGGCGATCGATCAAGCCATTTCCAGGCAGCTCAACGAAGTGATGCACGCCGAGCCGTTTCAGCGGCTGGAAGCGAGCTGGCGGGGTCTGCACTACTTCGTCTTTCAGACCGAGACCTCGACCATGTTGAAGATCAAGGTCATGAACATCAACAAGCGCGAGGTGCTCAAGGATCTTCAAAAAGCGGTCGAGTTCGATCAAAGCGCCATCTTTAAGAAGATCCACGATGAAGAGTACGGGGTGCTCGGCGGACAGCCTTACGGAGCCTTGGTCGGCGATTATGAGTTTGGCCGCCACCCGGAAGACATTGAAATCCTGGAGAAGATGTCCAATGTCGCGGCGGCTGCCCATGCGCCATTCATTACGGCCGCCAGTCCCAAGCTGTTCAACTGGGAAAGCTATACCGAACTGGCAGGTCCTCGCGACCTGGCTAAGATCTTCGACAACGACGCCTATGTCCGATGGAAGTCGTTCCGCGAGAGTGAAGATTCGCGTTACGTGGGCCTCACCCTGCCGCACATTCTGATGCGCCTGCCCTATGGCAAAGAGACCGTCCCCGTGGAAGCGTTCGACTTTGAAGAGAACGTGGATGGAACGGACCACACCAAATATCTCTGGGGCAATGCGGCCTACGCCTTCTCCGCCCGGCTCACCGAGGCGTTCGCGAAATATGAGTGGTGCGCCGCGATTCGCGGCGTGGAGGGAGGCGGATTAGTGGAAGGCTTGCCGGCCCACACCTTCATGACTGACGACGGCGACGTCGCCCTGAAATGTCCGACCGAGATTGCGATTACGGACCGGCGCGAAAACGAGCTATCGAAGCTGGGCCTTATTCCGCTCTGCCATTATAAGCGGACCGACACGGCGGCATTCCTGGGCGCGCAATCCGCTCAGAAAGCCAAAGTTTATTTGAACGATGACGCCAATGCCAATGCCCGGCTATCGACGCAATTGCAATACATCTTTGCTGTGTCGCGTTTCGCGCATTATCTGAAGGCCATGATGCGCGACAAGATCGGGTCTTTTATGTCGCGTGATAATTGCGAGAAGTTCTTAAACGATTGGATCGCGAATTACGTGCTTCTCGACGACTCGGCGGGTCCTGAGCATAAGGCTAAATTTCCGCTTCGTGAAGCTCGAATCGAGGTGGCCGAAGTTGCCGGTAAGCCGGGCGCGTATACGGCCGTGGCGTATCTGCGGCCTCACTTCCAACTCGATGAGTTAACTGTTTCCCTTCGGTTGGTGGCTCGGCTTCCAGCCGCCAAGGGCTGAGTGAAGAGAACCGCTTGCTAGCGCGCGCGGCTCGGTAGTGAGCCGGTTTTCCCACTTCTTTTGCGGGCCGCGTGGCCCGTCGTATCAACCACTGAGGCGCGGCATTCCATGGGAAAGCCGCATAGGAGATCTATATGGCTTTCGATACTTTTGTAAAAATCGACGGGATTCCCGGCGAATCGACAGACGACAAACACAAAGACTGGATTGAGGTCCTTTCTTTCAACCATGGCGTGACACAACCGAGCTCGGCCACAGCCAGTTCGGCCGGAGGCGGTACAGCCGAACGCACTGAGCATCAGGATTTTTCTATTACGAAGTTCGTCGACAAGGCGTCTCCCAAGCTGTACGAGTCCTGCTCGAGCGGTAAGCACATTAAAGAAGTTACGATCGAGATGTGCCGCGCCAGCGGGGACAAGCTCAAGTACATGGAAGTGAAGATGGAACAGGTGATCATCTCCCACGTCGCTCCGGGCGGGACTAGCAAAGGAGAGCACGGGTTCCCGACCGAGGCCGTAAGCTTTAACTACGGCACGATCAAGTGGACCTATACGCAGCAGAAGCGCGCCGATGGCTCGGGCGGCGGCAATGTTACCGGTGGCTGGGATCTGACGGCCAACAAGGTCAAAGCGTGATAACCGCGGGACGGGCGGCAGGTTGGGCGCTCGCCTGACCGCTCGACTCCTTCTCTTATGGCGGCCACGCTCCATACCGGCAAAGAACTGCTCGACGCGGGTCACCTCGCGGCGGCGATCAAGCAGGTGACCGAAGAAGTAAAGGCGAATCCCGGTGACGCTCAGCGGCGCACCTTCCTGTTCGAGCTGCTCTGTTTTTCGGGCGATCTGGATCGCGCCCGCAAGCAGCTCGACGCGGTGGGCCAGGAAACCGCGGATTCGCAAATCGCCGTGCAGTCGTACATCAACCTTTTGAATGCCGAGCAGAAGCGGCGGCGCCTGTTCTCCGCCGGCCTCCGTCCCAAAATGCCGGAAGCGGCCCCCTATGCGGAAACGCAGCTTGCCGCGGTAGACCGGTTCCGGGAAGGCGATGTCCCGGGCGCCCGGGAGCTTCTGGAGCAGGCCGAAGCGGAACGGCCGGCGCTCACCGGAAGCGCCGATGGCAAGGAGTTCGAGGATTTCAAAGACGCCGACGATTTGATTGGGCCTTTCCTCGAGATCATGATTCAGGACGATTATTGCTGGATTCCCTGGGAAGCCGTCAAATCTGTGTCTCTTACCGAGCCGAAGCACTTGCGGGATTTGGCGTGGCTCCCTTGCTCCATCGAGTTGCGGTCGGGATCGGCCGGCGGAGCTCATCTTCCCGTGCTGTACGCCGGTTCTTACACCCAGGACGACGATGCGATCCGGCTGGGGCGCATCACGAAATGGCGCGACGACGTTCCGGATTTCTCCGTCGGCTTGGGGCAGAAGCTCTTTGCGGCTGGCGATCGGGATCTTGCTATCCTTGAGATCCGCCTGCTCGAGTTCCGGGAAAATGCCAACGCCCACAGTCATTCCTGACGCCGTTCTTGCCCCGATTTCAGCCGACCGTCCCGCCGGAGAGGATCTACGATCGGGCGAGGACTGGGTCAAGATTCGCGACGCCCGGCCCAATCTATATGATGGGGACAATCGCGGCATCTGGACACTCGCGGAGGGCAGCAAAGCAAGCTGGGGTCTCCTGAATGAGCTCGCGACCACGGCTCTCGAAAGCAAAACCAAGGACCTCCGGGTCGCCATTTGGCTGACAGAAGCCAACCTGAAGCTGCACGGTTTTGCCGGTCTGCGGGACAGCCTGCGTGTTATCCGGGAACTGCTCAACCGGTTTTGGGATAGCGGCCTGTACCCGCTCGTTCTGGATGACGATCTCGAAATCCGGTCCGGCCCGCTCGAATGGATGAACGAGAAAATGGCGGATGCCATTCGGGAGATTCCGCTCACCAAGCGAAGCGAGCCGGGCGACGACTATTCGTACGTTTACTATCTGGAGAGCCGCCGCCCCGGCGGAAAAATCTCATCGGAGCAGTTCGAGACGGCTGTCCGGCAAACTCCGCTCCCATTTTGCGAAACGCTCTTTGAGGATCTGACAGCGGCAGCGCTGAAGCTAAAGGATCTCGACAAAACCTGTATTGAAAAGTTCGGCGAAGATGGTCCGGCTTTCTCCGAAAGTCGAACCGCGCTCGAAGAGGTCCGCGCGCTGCTCGAGCGTTTTCTGCGCGAGAAGACGCCCAAGGACCAACCACCCAGGGAACCAACAACCGGGCCTTCCGCGGGACCCAGCTCGTTCACGAGCTCGAGTGGCGGATTGCGCGCCCACGCCGGCGATGGCCTGGGTGGTTCCTGGGAACAGGCCGAGGAACTGTTCCGCAATGGAAAAGTAGATGAAGCGCTGGCCAACATGACGGCTTTGGCCGCGTCGGAGCCCAATGGCCGCGCCCGCTTCCAGCGCAAGCTGTTGCTGGCCGACATCTGTCTATCCAGTAAACGCGATCGCCTCGCGACGACGATCCTTGAAGAGCTTGCGGACCTGGTTGAAATGCATCATCTGGACACTTGGGAGACCAGAGATGTTGTGGGGGGGGTGTGGACGCGCCTGTACCGCTGCTATCGTAACGAGGCGGCCGGAATCGCCGATCCGGACCGTGCTGGCGCGCTGTTTCTGAAGCTCTGCCGCCTGGATCCCTGGCAAGCCCTGCGCTGTAGCGAGGCCGAGTAAGCTCAGCATGCCTCGAGGCGATCTTCAGAGCCAATTTACACCTTCCGTCCTGGATCGTCTAATCACGCCGAAAGCCAAAGGCGAGATCGGCGAGTTGCGTCCAGGCAGCCTGGAGGCGCTGGAAGCTTCGCTGCGACGTGACCTGAGCGCGCTCTGCAACACGCGCACGGCCCGCGAACCGGTGCCGGGTAGTTATCCCGAGGCAGCCGCATCGCTGCTAGCCTTCGGTCTGCCCGATTTGGTCGGTCAAAACCTTCGGCTGGCTTCCGAGCAGAACCGGCTACGCCGATCCATTGAAAACGCCATTCGCCTGTTCGAGCCGCGGCTGACCGCCGTCAGTGTCACCCTCGAAACCTGGGATGAAGCCAAGCCCTATCTCCGCTTTCACATTGATGCCTACGTTCGGACCGATCAGGGCGCTCAGCCGGTCTCTTTCGACACGGTCTTCCAGTCCGATACGGGGCGGTTTGTTATCAAGGAGCAGCGGGCTTGAAAAGCGACCTGCTGCCTTACTACGAACGCGAGCTGGTCTTTATCCGGCATCTCGCGGCGGATTTCGCCAGCCGTTATCCCGAGCGGGCCGCGAGCCTGGGACTGCGTCCGGATGCCGTGGAAGACCCGCATGTCGAGCGGCTGATTGAAGCGTTCGCGATGCTCACCGGGCGCATTCAGCATAAGATCGATGACGATTTTCCGGAGATTACCGAAGCCATCCTAGGCCTTCTCTATCCGCACTACCTGCGTCCGATACCTCCCATGTCCGTGGTGCAGTTTGAAATGGATCCCGAACAAAGCAAAGCCTCATCGGGCTACACGGTGCCCAGAGATTCGATGCTGTTTACCCGCCCCAACGGCGGGTCGTCGTGCTACTTTCGCACTTGTTACGACGCCACCCTGTGGCCGCTGGAACTCACCAGCGCTTCGTTCGCGCGCTCTTCCGGCGCGGGCCTGGGGTCTGCCGCGGCGGATGTGCCTCATGTGATTCGGCTCGAGATGCGCTGCCTGGGAGAATCGAAATTCTCGAGTCTCGAACTGGACCGGCTGCGCTTCTTTCTCGGAGCCGAGCCTTCGACGGCTTTTATATTGTACGAATTGCTGTTCAACAACGTCGCGCGCGTGATTCTTAGAAGCATGCCGAAGAGCGGGCGGCCCCAGCAGACCGTGCTTTCTTCGGATTCGATCCGCGAAGCGGGCTTTGGCCGGAATGACGGCATGCTGCCGTATTCCGAGCGCAGCTTCCTCGGTTACCGGCTACTGCAGGAATATTTTAGCTTCCCGCAGAAGTTTCTGTTCTTCGATCTGGCCGGACTGGACAAAAGCACGCGCGCCGGCTTCGATGAACGCTTCGAGATCCTGATCCTGCTGAGCGATTTCGATCGTAAGGATCTCATCCCGCTGTTGCAGCAGGCGGTCACCGCCGAAAGTTTCCACCTGGGATGCGCGCCGGTCGTGAATCTGTTTGAGAGGTGTGCCGAGCCGATCCGCCTGTCGCAGGCCCGCGCGGAATACCGGGTCATCCCCGACATTCACTCTGAAGCGGCGACTGAGGTGTATTCGGTGGATCGCGTTGTTGCGACCATGCCGTCTACCGAAGAACTGCAGGAATACCAACCTTTCTATTCGCTGCGCCACACTTGGGGCGTTCCGCGGGGCCAAGCGTATTGGCACAGCACGCGCCGGCCCTCCGGACGCAAAGGCGACAAAGGAACGGAAGTTTACCTGTCGCTCTTGGATCTGGATTTCCGGCCCGACCTGCCCCCGGTCGAGACCTTGACGGTCCACGTGACCTGTACCAATCGGGATCGGGTGGAAAAGACACCAGCCGGACGCAGCTTCGGGGAGCTCGAAATGGAGTCCAGCACACTGCTGCGAATCCGTTTTCTGCTCAAACCCACGCCCGCGCTCCGCGCTCCCTCCCGCCGCGCCTTGCAATGGGCGCTCATCTCGCACCTGGGCCTGAATTATCTCTCGATCGTAGACGGCGGCACGGAGGCGCTGCAAGAGATCCTGCGCCTTTACGACTTTTCGGACGATCCAGCCGTGCGGGCCCAGATTGCCGGCATTACTCGGGTGGCCAGCGAACCCAAGATCGCGCGGATCATATCGGAAAATGGAGTGGTATTCGCGCGGGGCATTCGCGTCTCGGCGGAGTTTGACGAGGAGCAATACGTCGGCAGCGGCGTGTTTCTGTTCGGCAGCGTTCTCGAAAAATTCTTTGGCCTGTACAGCGCGGTCAATTCCTTCAGCCAGCTTAGTATCGCCTCGCGGCAGCGGAAAGGAGAGCTCAAGACATGGCCACCCCGGGCCGGCGAACAGATCGTGCTCTAGCCGATGTGCTGTTTGGTTCCGGCCCGGAGTTCGACTTTTTCCAGGCCGTGAGCCTGCTCTCGCGGCTTTACCCTCAGCGGAGGCATATCGGGGAGGGCGCCGCGCCGGCGCATGAATTCGTGCGTTTCCGCGCTCATAGCTCTACCGCGTTTCCCGCCAGCGCCATACACAGCATTGATCGCAGGGCACAAGGTCCATCTGAGATGACGGTGGCGTTCATGGGGCTTACAGGCCCGCAAGGCGTACTGCCGGGGCACTATTCGGAGTTGGCGATCGAGAGAGATTATGAAGGCGACCACGGCTTTGCGGACTTCCTGGACATCTTCAATCACCGGCTGATTTCAATCTTCTATCGCGTTTGGGAGAAGCACCGTTTTCACGTCAGTTTCGCGCGCGAAGCGCGTGGAACGATAGGCGCGGACCGCTTTACAGGCTATCTATTCTCCCTGATTGGGATGGGAACGGCTCAGCTTACCGGACGTCTTCGGGTTCCGGATCAGTCCCTGCTGCGCTACGCCGGCCTGCTCGCGCAAAGGCCCCATTCCGCCAGCGCTCTGCGGGGCATGCTGGCCGATCACTTCGAGCTGCCGGTGGAGATCGATCAGTTCCGCGGCAAATGGTATCCGCTCGAAGACAGCAGTCTTTCCTGGCTTGAAACTTCCGGCGTTCACAACCAACTTGGTTTTGGAGCGATTGCGGGTGATGCGGTTTGGAACCAGCAAGCACTATTCAGAGTGAGGGTTGGCCCCGTCGGGCTCGCCCGGTTCATCGACTTTCTGCCAGGCGGAAAGAGCTTTGAGGAGATTGTGGACCTTACTCGGTATTTTACCGGTGACTCGCTCGAGTCTGAGCTGCAGGTGATCCTCGCGGCATCCGAAGTCCCGCCCTGCCGGCTGACCGACGAAACCCCGGACGCGCCGCGTCTCGGCTGGATGGGCTGGCTCAAAACGGATGAGTTTCAGGAGGATGCAACGGACGCGGTATTCGCGGGAGCATAAGTGGAGCTATGGCGACCAAACGAATCCCCGGCCCGATCGGAGTGACCACCTCGCGGTTCGTATTGGCTGCGACGACAACCGGCGCCGGCACGAATGGATTGTCCGATCAAGACTCTGGAATGAGCGGCTCCGCCGTTGCCGTGGGCGTCGGGACCGCATCCGTGGTGCGCATTCCTGTGCCGGGCTCAAACGGCCTCTACATAGAACTGCAACCACGTAATTTCAAGGGGCCTTCCACATCAACCTTGTTCATCCAGGACATCACAGGCAAGAAGCACTTACGCCTGGACTATGGCCCCAATAAAGTTACCGGCCGGATCGATTATCACTGGAACCAGAAAGGTACCTTTGCCGAGTTTGGAATACAGGGCCACACGCCCGTGGGCCGCGCTGGCGAAGCGTTGTACAAAGGCGCGAAATACTTCAAGTATGGGGGCCGGGTGCTCCTGGTTGTGGGAATCGCAATGGACGTCTACTCGATCGTCGTCGCAAAAAAGCGCTGGCGGCAAGTGGCGCGCGTTTCGGCCGGATGGGCGGCAGCTACCGCCGGTTGCGAGGTCTTTGGCGCGTGGGGCGCAGGTGTTGGTTCGGTCGAACCTGGAGGCGGCACCGCTGTCGGAGGCCTGCTGGGATGCGCGGTGGGAGGGATTGCGGGTTACGCTGGAGCATCCTGGGCGGCTGGCGAGGTTTACGATTGGGTGGAGGAGACGTTCTTCGAGCCGCTTCCCGCTGTGCAGGGGCCGGAGTAGGATATGAGCGGCTCTGAAAAATTGATTGGGTTGCGGGCGACGCTGAATCCAACCAGTCCCTGGTGGCAGTTGCCCTTGGCCAGTCTTCAGGACTCGCAGGGGGTGCTCATTGGATGGATTTTGGAGACGCCGTCCGTTGACGACGGAATACCAGCAGCGGCCGCTACCATTCTGGTTCGGGCGATTACCGCTCTGCGGCGGATTACATTTCTGGACGGAGAGGCTCCCAAGAAGTGGCGAGTTAAATTTCCGCTTCGGACCACATCCGATCCGGAAATAGCGATGTCGATGTTTGATATGGCCTATTTCTCCTGGAGTCTTCAATCGCAAATCGGTTTCCTCTCCCGGTTGGACGCGCCTCCACCAGCTCTCACGGACAAGCAGGTGCGCGCCGCCTTCGATCGCCTGGACCCGCTGAGTTTGGCTCAGCTAGGTGTAACGGGTCTGCTGCTGCCGGCAGTGGATGGAGACTTCGCCGCGCTCGCTTTATTTGACGGCTCCTGGCCCGGCATCGAGCGTAATCTTCAGGAGCAGTGTTCCCAGGCTGGAGTGCAATGGGATATCATTCTGGAAGCGGAATTTAAGGACACAGCCTGGTTTGCCAGTTCGCTGGCGCCGGGGCTGCGAAGGTGAACTGTCCATGGTCTATACACAAGTAAATCGTCGTATTGCGATCGAGACGCCGCTCGGCCCGGACGCTCTCCTGTTGCGAAGTTTCCAGGGCCGCGAAGCCATCTCCCGTATTTTCCAGTTCGATCTCGATCTGCTTTCGGAGAAAGACTCCATCCCTTTCGATGACGTCGTTGGCCAGCGCGTCACGCTGAAAGTTCTTCTCGCGGACGGCTCGCCGCGTTACTGGAGCGGATTCCTCGCCCGTTTCTCGCAGGCCGGCCGCGACCAGAACCTGGCCCGGTATCACGCCGTGATGGTGCCTTGGCTGTGGTTTCTCACGCGAACCACGGATTGCCGCATATTCCAGCAGAAGAAGGCGCCGGAAATCATCCAGCAGATCTTCAAAGATCTCGGCTTCAGCGACTATTCGCTGCGCCTCTATGGCGATTTCGTTCAGCGCGAATACTGCGTGCAATACCGTGAAACGGATTTCAACTTCGTCGCACGTTTGATGGAAGAGGAAGGAATCTACTACTTTTTCGAGCACGAAGAAGGGAAGCACACCATGGTGCTGGCAAACGACCCATCGGCGCACAAGCCGTGCCCCAACCAGCCGAGCGCGCGTTACGAGCTCAGCGCGGGCGGCTGGCAGGACGACGACGTCGTGCTCGAGTGGCACCAGGAGCAGGAGTTCCGCCCCGGCGTTTACACCTCGACCGACTACAACTTTGAAACACCGGGTTCGAGTCTCGCGGCCAGTGTCAACGGGAAGAGCAAATACGAAATCTACGATTATCCCGGCGAGTACAGGAAGCGTTCCGAGGGCGATGGCCTGGTGCGCATTCGTCTGCAGGAGCAGGAGATGGCGCGCGTGATCGCGCGCGGCTCGAGCGACTGCCGCGCCTTCACCGCCGGCTACCGTTTCGATTTGAAAGATCATTACCGTGCCGACCTGAATAAGCCTTATGTGCTGACCGCGCTCAATCATAGCGCCGCGCAAGGCGCGAATTATGCCAGCGGAAACGGCGCTGAGCCGGAGCTTACCTACAGCAACACCTTTGAGTGCATTCCGCACTCGACGCCATTCCGGCCGCCGCGCGTGACGCCCGCGCCGATCGTCCAAGGCTGCCAGACGGCTGTAGTGGTCGGCCCGGCGGGCGAGGAGATTTACACGGACAAGTACGGACGCGTGAAGGTGCAGTTCCACTGGGATCGGGAGGGCAAGCGGGATGAAAAGAGCTCTTGTTGGATCCGGGTATCGCAGCCCTGGGCTGGGAAAGGCTGGGGATCGGTATCGATCCCTCGCATCGGTCAGGAAGTGATTGTGGATTTTCTGGAAGGCGATCCGGACCAGCCGATCATCACAGGTAAGGTTTACAACGCTGAACAGATGCCGCCTTATGATCTTCCGCATGGCGCGGTAGTCAGTGGGTTGAAATCACATAGCACAAAAGGCGGCGGTGGCTATAACGAGATGTCCATGGATGATACGAAACATAAGGAGAAGATCACCATTCATGGCCAGTACGACATGGGGACGACCATAGAGCACGACTTGCACGAGACTGTGCTGAACGACCGCACCCGTAATGTCACTCGGGATGAGAAAATCACGATCGGACGGAATGTCTTACGAACGGTCGAAGGGGAAGAGAAGACGTTTGTTAATAACAAGCAGGTTTTCTACATCCAACATGGCCGCGTGATGCAAGTTTCAAACGGTGGTGAGACATATGTCGTCTTCGGCGGCCGGGAGAAGACCGTCTACGATCACGAAACGAAAAAAGTAAACGGACCCATGACCGAAGAGGTGACAGGGCTCGTAACGACTAACTCAACTGGGGCCGCGGTCCACATTTATGCGGCGACCGAAATTCTGCTGCAGTGCGGGAGTAGTTCTCTACTTATGAAATCCGACGGAACGATCGAACTGAGCGGTAAAGATATAAAGATCACGGGTGGCAATACAGTTCAGATGGTCGTGAGCTCACAGTCGGTAACCTGCAATACGTCGAAAGTGATCACATCGGGAGCGGGTATTAGCTCAACCGCGATGGGGACGCACGACATTAGCGGCGCCCTGATTAAAATCAACTAACTCCGCTTATGAGAAAGCTCTTCGAGAGGATGTCTCAGCGGCTCGCGTCTTTCATCGAACAGCGAGATAAGTTCGCGTTGCTAATTCCTTGTGGAGAAATCGAGAGCGCATCTATCATCAAGACGCTGCAGGCGATCGACGATCAGAACTCAACTGACATGTTCTGGATCTTTACCGGGGAGTTTATCGCGGCGGAAGCTTGGGTTGGTCTCGTCGTGAAAGATTTTCAGGAAAAGCATGCGGCGATTCGTGCGGAACAGCAAAAGCGCGGTCAGCCGTCTTGGTCGGATATTCCTTCCAATATTCTCGGGGACGCTCACCCGCCATCCATCCGTCTGAAGGAGTTGATTTTATTCGCGCGAGCGCTGCTGCCTCAAGGGAGCGATCACCGGCTAGTATGGGTGATGTTCCCTCTCCATATAGGGGATGGGTCTGGATATCTCGATCTGATGGATGCGCTCATACAAATTGAGCTAGCCACATTTTGCTTTCATCACACGCGCTTGATCATTCGTGAGGAACCCGGTCTATCCGTGGTTTCCGGGCAGCGTCAGAACTCAGTTCTAGTGGATCAATACCAACCCGACCTGAGCCATGAGGCGATGGAAACGTCTCTAGCGGAGGAGGCGGCGGACACCGAGTTGCCGCTCCCGGAGAGACTGCAGGCATTGCTTGTGCTCGCTGGAACCGACTACTCCAAGCGCCGATATACCGACGCGATGGAAAAATACACGTTGCTGCTCGAATACTATCTCGCTACTGAAAATCACACGCTTTCCGCTCTAGTGCTGAATGGTATGGGAGAGGTTGAACACGCATCTGGTAATCCACAACAAGCAGTCCGCTGGTTCGAATCCGCGCTCACGCCGGCGATCGAGGGCAAAGCTCATCCTGTGCTGCTGAACATTACTTTAAATCTGGCTAATTTGAAATTGAAACTTCAGGACTGGCCGGAAGCAGAGAGCTACTATGATAGCGCGGAGAAATTAGCGACCGCGCACCTGATGGCGGAAGTTAAAATTCAGTGTCTGGAAAATCGCGGGCACTGCCAGTACATGCAGGCCAAAAACGCCGAGGCAGCAGAAAGCTGGAAAACAGGAGCTATGCTGGCGGGCAAACTGGAAGAGCCGCAGCTTCAGAAACCGCTGCTGGATCGACTTCGGCAAGATTTGGGTTGGACAGGGGAGTGGCAGGATATCCAGGAGATTGAATGCACCCCTGTCCCGATCGGTGCGCACTGACGCCGTTCCGGGACAAGAGAGATGGCAAACCCTGTAGTCGAGTCTTTGCGGGATTCAGTTCACCGCGCTATCAATCCACTTCAGCAGGCGTTCGCCGCTCCGCCGGCTAGCAGCCCAGCTTCGAACGCTTCCCCGGCGCAACCGGGCGCGCCGACGCAAGCCCCGCCGGCACCGCCACCACCGTCGAACCCTGCAAGAAAGGTCCAGCAGGTCGCGGGCGGCATCATGGGCTTGATTAATTTGCCCCTGGACCTAATGAACACGGGTTTTGCGCTCGCCACGAACTCGATCTCGCAACAACTGCCCTCATTACCAGCGGCAACCCTATTGAGCCTCTATCTTGGACCGCCGCACGGGCACATGCATCCTCCGAGCTTTACGCCTCCAGCGACTCCCGCACCCGTGCCTCTGCCGAGTTTCGGGCCGATCCTGCTAGGCAACTGTGTAAAGGTGTTGATCAACGGACTACCCGCCGCACGAGCGGGTGATCTCGGATGGGCCCTGACCTGTTGTGGGTTCTTTCCCGCGTTTGAGGTTTACACGGGATCCTCGAAGGTGTTCATCGGTGGTATGAGGGCGGCGCGCATGATTGATATGTGCCGGTGCTGCCAGCCCGGTTTAGCCGGAGCGCCGCGAGGGATTGCCGCAGCCATGGCCGCTGCCGGCGAAGCGATCGCGATCGCGGGCGTCGTGGCGGATACAGTCGATGCGGCAAACGCCAGCGGCGCCATGTCAGAGGCGTTGGGGCTCTCGGCCACTATGGGCATAGCCCAAGCAGCCGCGGACGCGGTGGCTATTGCTGTCCGGGCCGCGATGGGCAAAGACATCGCCGTCCCACCCTCAGTCGGTGCAATTGTGATTGGCCACCCCAATGTGTTGATCGGTGGTTTCCCCATGATCAATTTCCCCAATCCTGCGTTGAAGCTATTTGAAAAACTGGGTAAGATGTTCTCGCGATCGGGGCCGGAAAATGAAGGCTGCGGGCGGTCCGGAGAGCCAGTCGACGTCGTGAGCGGCGCCAATGTAGATGAGTTCCTCGATTACGAGCTCTCCGGGCCTATTCCGCTCCGGTGGGGCCGCTGCTACGACAGCAGCCAGAACGGATGTGAGGGTCCGCTGGGATATGCCCACCGCCACGAGTATCAGCGTGAGCTTCGCCGCGACGTAGATGGGTTCCGTTACACGGACCAGCAAGGGCGCACAATAGGATTTCCCGATTTTCCGCCGGATAGAACGGAGGTAGCGAACAAGGGGTTTGTTCTGCGGCGCCTCGATGATCGCGTATACCAGGTCGGAGAACATCGAAGGCCGGCAATGGAATTCGAGTTTTATGATCGAGATGGCTCGGCTCGCCTAGTGCGCCTCAGGTCTGGAAGCCACTCGATTAAATTCGAGCATGACGAGCGGGAGCGATTAAGTGGAATCGTCGATTCTCGCCACCGGACGCTTCGTCTCATTTATGACAAAGACGATCATGTCGTTGAGCTGCGCCGTCCGGGAGAATCTCATGGGCAAGAGCAGGTAGTCACGGCGTATGAATACGATAACGCCGGTAACCTGATGAAGTGGACTGACGCCCTCGGTAATTCCGCGCGATTCGAATACGACCCTTTCCATCGGATGACACGGAAAGAGGATCGGCGTGGGTATTCCTACCACTATCGGTATGACGGTAAGGGCCGCTGCGTTCACACGTTTGGCGATGATGGTCTGTACGACGTGCGGCTCTCCTATGAGCCGCTGGTGCGATGCACGACAGCGACGTTTTCCGACGGTGGGGCATGGACATATTCATATGACGAGAACGGAACGATCACGCAGATCATCGATCCGTACGGCGGCGTTAGACAACGAAAGTTCGATGACACCGGACGAGTCAGAGAGGACATCGACGCGGCGGGGAATGTCACTCGTCTTCTATATACCGGCACAGGCGCTCATGTAGGGCGAGTTGACCCGCTTGGCTACTGGTTTGCGCCGCTCAGCCAGGAGCCGCACCCAAGGAATCCCCTGGCACATCGCGTACCAACCACCCCTTTAGAGTGGGAGTATGGGACGCTGCTCAGGGCCTCGGCGATCGTGGGCGGCTTACATGACGAAGATCCCGTCCTCGCCGATGTGTCGGCCCAGATCACCCGATCAATGCCTGGCCATTCGGGCAAAATGGCTTCTCCTGGGAAAGAACCTGAGCGGCGATACGATGTTTTGGGCCGTCTGGTCGAGCAATATGATGGGACAGGAGAATCCGAGGAATGGAAATATGATCCGAACGGGAACGTGCTCCAGCATCGCGACCGCGATGGATCGGTACAAAGAAAAGAGTACTTCTCCTGGAACCTGCTCCGTCGTCAGGTGGATCCTTTGGGGAATGTTTCCGAATTTGCGTACTCCCCTAGTGAAGAGATTACACGCTTCGTCGATGCCGCCGACAACACAAGCGAGTATACATACGATCAGAAGGACCGGCTGATCCGGGTCCACCGCAATGGGAGGATCCGTGAGGAATATCGCTACGACGTCTCAGACAACCTGATCGAAAAGCTGGATGGGAACGGCAGGGCTCTTTTATCATTCGAGATCGGTGCTGCGAATCTTAAATCGCGGCGAAAACTTGCATCCGGCGAGACCCATTCCTTCGAGTACGACTACAAAGGGCGCTTCACAAAGGCATCCACGGATAAGTTTACAGTTACCTTTGCGTATGATAAAGCCGGTCGAAGGACGCTCGATCAGCGCGATGGATTGGGGGTAACTCATCAATTCATTGAAGGCCGGCTCGCTGTTACCACCGTTTTTGGGCGTTTCACCGTTAAATATGAGGCCAGCGATGATGCTCTGTTTATCGCAGATCCGAAAGGCGGGGTCCATTCGTTGCGGGTCAGCCGCTCCGGCTCGATCCATCGTACGTTGTCCAACGGCCTCCACGAGATCAGTCGATATGATGCCGGCGGGAAATGCCTTTTCAAGACACAGTGGCGGAATGGCCGCCAGTGGGAGCGTTGGGACCGCGCTTATGAGTATTCGGCTGAGGGCGATCTCCTCCGGGTAGCCGATAGTGAGAAGGGCGTCACAACGTACAAGTATGACGCCGCACACCGGCTGAAACTCCAGATTCTGCCAGATGGCACGCGATCGGAATTCGAGCACGATGCCGCCGGTAACCTGCTTCGCAAACCGGGCCTGAGTGGCGCTACGCTGAGCGAAGGCAATCGCCTCATCCACGCAAATCTCAGTAATTACACGTATAACAGCCGAGACCACATCGAAACCCGAGAGAGCTCTGCCGGAAAAGCGCGATATATTTATGACTCGCGGGACCTGCTGATTGGCATTGACCTCGGCGCTGACGAGTGGAGATCAGATCATGATCCCTTGGGACGGCGGGTTGAAAAGAGGATAGGCGCAAACGCCACCCGATTTTACTGGGATGCCGACCGGTTGGCCGCTGAGGTGTACCCAAACGGCGTTTTGCGCATTTATGTTTATGCGGATGCCGTCGCGTTGGTTCCATTCATGTTTCTGGATTACGAAAGCATTGATGCGCCGCCTGCCTCAGGCCGGCGGTACTTTCTATCTACAAACCAGATCGGAGTACCGATCCGCGTTGAGGATGAGGAGGGCAAGATAGTCTGGAAAGCGCGAATTGATCCATACGGCGAAGCTCATCCCGATCCTGCCAGCAGCATAGAGATGCCCTTACGCTTTCCCGGCCATTATCATGACTCGGAAACCGGGCTTTCTTACAATCGATTCCGCTACTATAGCCCCGAACTCGGCCGCTACCTGCAATCGGATCCACTCGGAATTGCCGGGGGGCACAATCTTTATGCGTACCCGTCTAATCCGCTCACCATAGTAGATATACTGGGGCTTAACCATCCAGACCAGGAGGACAAGAATCAGCAGAAAGCAGGGACGCCGGAGGACGAGCTCGCGGCAGAGCAAACAAAGCCAACGCCACCCGGCGAAGAGGATGTCAAGGCGTTGCTCGAGGGTATGTCTGAAGAGGATCGTAACCGTATCCTCGCGCGAACCGAGGCAACAGACCGGAAAGGGAGGCCGTTTGGAACTCCGGGCAATCCGGAGATGCCGACTGTTGCTGAATTCGACCCTCAGATCAAGATGGTACCGGCCGGTGAACTTGAAGGGCTTATCGGTGATAGGACCAAGCACGGTCTTAACCCGGAGCAACAACAGTCAGTCAACCAAATGAGCAATGATGATTTGACGAGTTTCCGGCCCGAGGACCCGATTAGTGCAACCCATAATGATGATGGCACTCTAAACCAGACAGGAGGGCATCATCGTGCCGCAGAAATTGGCAATCGAGTGAAATCGGGAGATATGGACCCGAATACGCCCGTTCCGGTGATGATTCATGAATGATACCGTACAATATCTTACGAAAGTAGAACAAGAACTTCGGACGACAAGGACTATCAGTGACGAATCATGTTCTGAGTTCTCGAACCTTCCTGTCGATAAGCAACTAGCCTTCGCTGAGGCAATCGAGTTTTCAGGTTGTCGAAAAGTTGTTCCTAGCGGCAACCTGGTTATCGGAATTGTTCACGAGCCTGATCGTATCCGGGCTGTTCGACTCATGTGTTTTAAACTGTTCGTTGACACTGGGGATCCCAGATGGTCGAGTTCTCTCCTGGAACGCTTGTTAGCAGCAGCCATGGCCGTTATCGGAGGGATTGTGACTGACGTATTCCAGGCTTTATTTGCCTTATTAGGTGAGAGTGATCTTGAACTGACACGGACCATGGCAACCTTTCTTAAGCAAGTTGTTATTCTGTGTTTCACTAATTACCGAAAATCGTATGACTCGGCCGATTTTTTATGGCTACGGCGGATTGCAAACGCGGGTTTCACGCCTGCGCAGGCATATTTAGCACTGCATTGTTCTCCACCGGGAATTTTGCCCGAGTGCCGGGAATCGATATTGAAGGGTTTGGAAAATTCGTCTTATAAGAATGAAGCTATTCGTGTTTTCTCCAACGATGATACCAATTAGTCAAGAGATCTCTACGATAGTAGCTTATAAAGTATGAAGTTCGGTCCCTACATCATCAGTTTCGCCCTGATGTGCACAGTGGCTTTCATCGCATTGTGGATGACTTTCGTAAGACCCGTGCAATCGAGAAGCGCTTCCGGCGTCATCACTCAAAAGAACTTCAAAGGCGCAAGTACTTATTCTCAGCAGCCGTCCGGTTTAAACCGGGGGTTTACGACTCCTACGGACATTGCAATCGCCGAGTCCTATGTCTTCGAGATTCAGCTTGACGGAATCCGTGAACCCGTGCGGTTCTGGCAAAACACAATCGCAAGCCGGGATTTCAAAGTAGGACAGCGTGTGCGCGTCGAGTACAAGGAACGAGGGATCCCTCTGTTTTGGAAACGTCGCAATGTAATGGACATGAAGCCGGAACTTTGAAGAGTTGGAACGGGCTGGCCTTCACTATACCGGCACTCCACAAAACAAACCCACCCCCAAATGTCTCAGCCCGATCCTAAATGCGTTACAATACTGGACCATGGGCGATCCCCCTAAGGAGACGCAATGAAGCCACAAACCAGCACCGCGCAGGGCCTTCGCATCGAGCAACTAGCGCACCTCCATGAACTCACCAAGGATGTCGCCAAGCTCTGCCGCACTCAGCTTCGCACCTACCTTGAGGCGCTCGCTCCGCTGTTCCGCCCCCGCCGGATTCTCGGCGATTACGTCGAAGGCGCGGGCAAGGAATCCATCGCCGGAGCGGAACAGAACCTGACTGAGCTTCGAGAGATGTATCTGAAGATCGGACCACACCCCTTCGAGTTGCGGCGCGAGCTTCCCACTCCCATCGAATCCACCTCCACGCAAATTCAACTCCACGAATGGGAGTATCTTTACGAGGCGCGCGCCGAGCGGGACCGCAAGCCCATCACAGTCGTTTCGCCGCTCACCTGGGTGCTTTCCTATCCATCCACCTATTCACTCTCCATGCTGCGCCAGGTAATGGCCGGTAAGCAGGATCGCGATCCGGACAGCGTTCGCGCCTTTGTGCTGCGCGCCTGTCTCATGAACCTGTTATTTGCAAAGCAGCCCGCTCTGCCGGCCTTGTTTGAAGGACTTCGCTATCGCGTTGAAGTCCGCAAACAGCCGCAGCTCGGCGACCTGCCTCTGGTCACGTTGTCAGCTCCCATTCCTACTGTCCGCCCTGCTGACGATGTGCTTCTCATGGCCACCGGCATCTCCGGCAGAACGGCCTTTCAGGAAATCATCGATGTGAATGCCGCGCGCGGATTGGCCGATCCTTTCCGGGAGCAGCTCGCTCCCATGTTGGCCACGCACGGCGAGAGCTTCTGAGTCTCGTATGAAGCACCTTCAGCGAGTAGTCTGGTCCAAAGGCATGTTCCTGACTCCGCAGCATTTTCAGACTCAGGAAGAGTATTTCGAAGATACGCTGCAGTTTCGCTTCGCCGCTTCCAATTTCGCGAACTGGGGAGTCATCACACTCAGCATCGACGAGGAAAGCCTGGCGAACGGGCTCTTCCGGCTCCGCTATTGCCGCGGTATACTTCCGGACGGTCTGCTGTTCCACATGCCGGAGACCGACCCGTTGCCGCAGAGCCGTCCGATTGAGGAGTTCTTCCCTCCCACCCAGGCCACCCTCGACGTGTATCTCTGCATTCCCGAGACCCGGCGCGGCGCGAAGAATTTCACGCTTTTGGCATCCAAGGATCACTCCGGTGAAATCACCGCCAGTACCCGCTTCGTCGCCGATACCGAGATGGTGCCCGACGCCAATGCGGGCGCTGACGAGAAGCCCGTCCAGATGGCGAGAAAAACTCTGCGCCTGCTGCTCGAAGGAGAGAATCGCGACGGCTTTACATCCCTTCGCATCGCACAGATCTCACGCAATCAGGCGGGGACCTACATCCTCGCGCCACGCTTTATTCCGCCTTGTCTGGACATAGCCTCGAGCGAGTATCTGATGATGCTGCTGCGCCGCCAGATTGAAGTGCTGGCCGCAAAAGCCGGAGCGCTCGCTCAACCACGCCGTCAGAAAGGCCGCGACCTGGCCGATTTCACCACATCTGAAGTGTCGAGCTACTGGCTGCTGCATACCATCAACTCGTACATGCCCGAGCTGAGGCACATCTGGGCCGTACGCAAAGGCCATCCCGAGCCCTTGTTCGTCGCGATGCTCCGGCTGGCCGGCGCGCTCTCCACGTTTGCGATGGATCAAACCCGCGAGTTCCCGCAATATGACCACGACAATCTCGGCCCCTGCTTTTCCGAACTGGACGGACGCATTCGCGATCTGCTCGAGACCGTGTTCCCCTCCAAGTGCGTGCCAGTTCCGCTGGTGCTTACCGACAAGCTAGTGTGGTCGGGCACGATTCCCGACGATCAATATCTCCGGAATTCCCAGTTCTTCATATCGGTAAGCGCCAAGATCGGGATTGACGAGCTGATCGGCAAATTCCCGCGCCTCGCAAGGGTCTCTTCACCTGCCGAAATCCAGCGTCTGGTCCGAAACTCCCTGCCTGGTCTAACATTGCGGCACGCGCCCGTTCCACCTTCCGCCATTCCCCTCAAACTGGAGAATCAGTATTTCAGCCTCAGCCAGAGCGGCGCGCTGTGGGAGGGAGTGGCTCAATCACGCAACTTGAGCGTGTTCGTGCCGAGTGAGGTCCCGGACCCCAGAATGGAACTGCTGATCGTTCTCGAATAGCGGATTACTCGTAGACGAAAGCGCCCTCGGGGCCGATCGAGACGCGAATCCGCGCCAGACGTTGACCTTCCGCCATGCTGGTCAGCAGCCTGCGCGAGACATCCGGAAGCAGCGTATTCGTCAGAATATTGTCGACATTGCGAGCCCCGCTTTCCACTTCCGTGCAGCGATTAGCGATCTCGGATATCAAGTCGTCGTCATGAACGAAGTCCAGCCGATGCGTCTCGGCTAACCGCCGTTTGATTTTGCCCAGCTTCAGACGAACGATCTGCTTCAGGACTTCGTCGCGCACCGGATAGTAGGGGATGATCACTAAACGGCCCAGAAACGCGGGCTTGAAGATCTTGTTTAGCTCCGGCTTGATCGCTTTCACCAGCCCTTCGGGTGTGGGCATCGTTTCCGGATCGGCCGACATCTTCGCGATCTGGTCCGTGCAGGCATTGGTGGTCAGCAGAATAATCGTGTTCTTGAAATTGATCTCCCGGCCTTCGCCATCTTCCATCAGACCCTTGTCGAAGACCTGGTAGAAAAGCTCCAGAACGTCCGGATGAGCCTTTTCCACCTCATCCAGTAACACCACAGAGTAAGGCCTGCGCCGCACGGCCTCGGTGAGAACGCCACCCTCTCCGTAGCCGACGTATCCGGGCGGCGAGCCCTTTAAAGTCGAAACTGTGTGCGCTTCCTGAAACTCCGACATGTTGATCGTGATCAGATTGCGCTCTCCGCCATACAGCAGATCCGCCAGTGACAGGGCGGTCTCCGTTTTCCCGACGCCGCTAGGCCCAACCAGAAGAAAGACTCCGATTGGCTTGGCCGGATCGTCCAGCCCGCTACGCGAGGTCCGCACTCGCTCGGAAATTAGCTGCAAGGCGTGTGACTGGCCGACCAGCCGCCGCCCGAGATGAGACTCCAGCTCGAGCACCATCCCGATCTCGTCCTTGAGCAGTTTACCGACTGGAATCCCGGTCCACCCGGCGATGACTTCACCCACGATTTGAGCGTCCACGCAAACACGCATGAGCGGTGATTCGCCTTGGATGCGATCCAGTTCAGCCTGGAGGCGATCCATCTCCGGCCGGACGGCGTCCCCGCCATCGGACGGCGTCAACGCCTGGGCGCCGTTACCGGCGCCCGCAGCGAGCGCCACTCCGAAGCCCGCCTCGAGCTTGGCACGCAACTCGCGCAGCTTCACCACCAACTCGCGGATTTGCTCCCATTTGGCGCGTAACTCCGTAAGCCGCTCCTGAACCTGCGCCTTCCTCGCGGCGATCTCAGCCAGGCGCTCCGCATGGTCGGCGCCGGTGACCGCCTCGCGGGAGAGCACCCGTTCTTGAACTTCGAGCGAATCCAGTTCCCGCATCGCATCTTCGAGCGCGGGCGGCGTCGTCTCCTGGCTCAAGGCTAATCGCGCACAGGCCGTATCTAGCACGCTCACGGCCTTGTCGGGCAGTTGCCTTTCGGAAAGATACCTGTTCGAAAGGTGCACGGCCGCGCTAACGGCTTCGTCCAGAATGCGGACGTTGTGGTGCTTCTCCAGCGCCGGAACTAGGCCGCGCAGCATCACGGCGCACTGCAGCTCACCGGGCTCGTCCACTTTCACCACCTGGAAGCGGCGGGCCAGCGCGGGATCTTTTTCGAAATATTTCTTGTACTCGGACCAGGTTGTCGCCGCAATAGTTCTCAACTCACCTCGTGCGAGGGCCGGCTTCAGAATGTTGGCTGCATCGTTCTGGCCGGCTTGGCCGCCGGCGCCGATCATGGTGTGTGCCTCATCAATGAAGAGGATAATCGGCGAAGGTGACGCCTTTACCTCCTCGATCAGGCCCTTGAGCCGGTTCTCGAATTCTCCCTTGATGCCAGCGCCGGCTTGCAGAAGGGCCAGATCGAGCGCCCGCACGGTTACATTGCGAAGTGGCGCGGGAACGTCTCCCTGTGCAATTCGCAAGGCAAAGCCTTCGACGATGGCGGTCTTGCCTACGCCTGCTTCGCCTGTCAGGATCGGATTGTTTTGCCTGCGGCGCAGGAGGATGTCAACGATCTGGCGAATCTCGAAATCCCGCCCCAACACGGGGTCAATCTGGTTCTTGCGCGCCTTGTCCGTCAGGTCGACCGTGTACTGGTCCAGATTGGGGGTCTTCACCGAGACTGGCTTACCTTGCGATGGAGTAGCTGCGGGCTGTGGCGCGGCGTTCTCTTCGACAGAACCGGCCGTAATGGCCGCGAAGTCTTTCCTGAGCGTCTCAGGACTGATCCTCTGCAACTCCACGCTGGAGTCGCGTACCTGCCGCCAAAGATCCTCATTACTCACCAGCGCCAGGACCGTGAAGCCGCTTCTGATCTGGTTCGCTCCGAAGTCCAGCGAGCCGGTGTTCCACGCCTCACTTAACATGCGCACCAGCGATGGACTTAATGCGGGCGTGCGTGCGTTGCCCGACTTCAGCTTATCCAGGCTGCGGTTCAGCTCCATGATTAAGCGGGATGGATCGATCTCAAATCGTTTCAGAATCGGATGCAGATCCGATCCGGCAACATCGAGCAGCTTCAAAAGATAGTGCTCGATCTCGATCGCGTACTGAGTGCGGGACAGGCACAGCCCGGCAGCCGCTTCCAGCGCATTCCGGGTGGAGTCGTTCAACTTGGCAATCAGCGACTTCAAATTCATGGTCACAATAGCTCCTTGCGTGGACGCGCCCTTCAGTCTATCAAGCCGACCGCGCAAGTGGCACAGCGCATTCTACTCGGGCCTTTTTGTCGAGGACAGGCGAAACCGCCCAATGCCACTTACTTAAGCGGAACCAAACCATTTTCAGTAACTTGCAGGTCTTCGACCGGCTCGCGTTCCCAGTGACGAATCCCTAAAAACACCGCCTTCGGCGAGCAGGTCGGGGACCTGCTCCACGCTGGCAAACCGAACGTAAGCCGCTGGCATTGGGCGAAACCGCCTGTTCTCTTGCTAGTGCAGTCCGATCTCGATTGGCTGCGCGGTCCGCAAATCCGTTAACACCTCGGCATCTCCATGACCTTGCACCAGCGTTGCGGGGTAATCGGTGGTAACTTCACCGGCCACGGCTCTGCGAAAGATCGCGCGATGACGTTCTCCCGCGGCGCAGTACAGACGGATCTTACGCGAGGCCAGAATGTCCTTCATGCCCAGCGTCACAGCCATGGGTGGAATGGCGGCGGAGTCGCCTCCGGAGGAATGGATGCTCTGCACGACAATCGAATCGTCCCCCAGCGCGACGACGCGGGTTTGACTTTGCCGGAACGCTTCCACCGGCACGCGATGCCAACGCGAAATGGGCGGCTCATTGAAGGCTACGTGGCCGTGGTATCCGATGCCGCCATAACAACAGTCCACGCCACCAACTGCCTGGATCTTTTCGCTGATCTCGTCGATCCGGAACGGATGCGGAAAGAAACAGTGGTCTTCGGCGGGGCGAAGCTTTTCATCGAGTCTGAAAAAAACCTCACGGCGCATGAAACCCTCGAAGCTTAACGGATGATCGACCGGAATGGGGCGGCCCTGCCAATCCAGAAACTCATCCATGTTGAAGGCATAGACATTCTTCCAACCGATCCTTTCACGATTGCAAATTTCGACCAGGAGTGGATATTGTTTCACCGGTCCTACCGGGAAGATCAGGCGCGTTGGCTCGCGTCGCTCGTTACGGGTCTTGATCTCATCGGCGATAGATCGGGCAAAATGGGCGAGTAACGATGGGATGTCCGGCAGTAACTGGAAACGGATTCGGGCGCGCCGGCGCAAGCGCTCCACATCGATCGTCATTAATTCCTCGTCAAAGATCATCGGGCTTCTCCCAGGGAAATCGGACGGATGGTCCGGACCAGCAGCAGTAACGCGCTCAGTGAAATCACAGGGAACACTCCGGCCGCGATGAAGACCGGCAGGTATGAAAAGCGATCGACCACGATTCCAGTCAGGAGCATCACCACCATGCTGACACCGCTGTCCCCGATTCCGGTCAATCCGCTCACCTTTGCCAGAACCGCTTGAGGAAAGAGGTCGGTCAAGAGCCCCATCAGGTTCGCGGCGAAAGCGTTGATGCCGAGCGACGCCAGGCAGATCAGCGTGACCGCTGAAAAGGCAGTGGAGCATTTGGGAACGAATGCGGCGAGAACAGCCAGAGCCACCGCCAGCACAAAAGCGGTTTTGCGCGCGCGATCGACGCTCCATCCGCGAGCGATCAGCCAACTGGAAAACCAGCCACCGCCGATGTTCCCAAGTCCGCCCGAGAAGAACGGCAACCAGGCGAACAGCCCGATCATCTCGAGGGACATGCCGCGTTCCCGCTTCAAGTATTCGGGCAGCCAGTACCAGTAAAAGTGCGTCACCGGTCCGCCGAACGCGCGCATGAGGATCACGCCCCACACGGCGGGGACGCGTAGAAGGGGCCAGACGGCCCGCCCAACCAGCTCACGCTGCTCCGCCGGGTGCTCCGAAGGCGGCCGGTAGATCGCGAGCCAGGGAATTATCCACAACAACCCGGCTGCGCTCGGCAGAAGGAATGCCGCGGGCCATCCGAATTTCAATGTGAGGAAAACGATCGCGGGCGGAGCGATGATGGCACCCGCCAGAGAACCGCTGTTGAACAGACCGGCGGCCAGCGCCCGTTCCTTCTGCGGAAACCATTGGCCGATGATCTTGACGCCGCCTGAATATGTGCCGCATTCGGCCGTTCCCAAGAAGAAGCGAAGTACGCTGAACTGCGCGACCGTTCGCGCAAACGTGTGCAGCAAACTGGCTAGCGACCACCAGCTAATAATGTAGACAAAGCCACGGCGGGCGCCTACGCGATCCATCATCAATCCGACCGGCAATTGTCCCAAGGTCATGCCGAGCAGAAAGAAAAATACGATGAGACCGTATTGCGAATTCGAAATGTGGAGTTGGTCCCGCAGAACGGGAGCCACCAGCGAGAGAACTTGCCGATCCAGGATGTTGATGCCGATAGCGAGAAACAACAGCAGTAAGATCCACCAGCGCAGTGACGGTGGCACAGGCATTCCTGCCCAATGCAACTTACTTTTCTGCATCGCCGGAAGTCATTGATTCCGATCGAAGAGGCGTTTAGCCGCACCCTCTGAAAGGCAGAGTGGAATGGGCGCTTTCGCCTGTTCTCCAAAAAATACGGACAGGCGAAACCGCCTGCTCCACTCTGGAAATTCGCAATTTGCTGAAAGTAAGTCGGATCTCACAAAGTAAGTGACATTGGGCAGATCAACACAGGCTCGAAAGCCTGTGCCACACGGGCTACGCCGGCAAATCGGTCCAGCTCACGATCTTGCGCTCACGAATCGATTTCTCGGCCAGCAGCGATATCTTCAGAACATCCTTGGCGGTGTCGCCGTTGCAGAACGGCCTGGCGCCAGT
Organism: Bryobacteraceae bacterium; assembly: GCA_051000095.1. Taxonomy (GTDB): domain Bacteria; phylum Acidobacteriota; class Terriglobia; order Bryobacterales; family Bryobacteraceae; genus JBBSHP01. The sequence continues at coordinate 72,148 of JBPCOQ010000050.1, forward strand.
ACGGATGCTGTTGGCAAACGCCAAATATTGACGGTACGTGCCAATATCCTGAGCGGACCCCATCTGCGCCGCTCCCGCTTCGCGCGGAATTTGCCGGGAGACTTGCACGTCTTGAGCGGGCGCCCCCTTCTTCCTGACCGTCAGCTTGCCGATCTCGGATTGGAGGTTTCCCCCGTCGCCGATCAAAGTCATGCGGCGGGTGGCCGGACCCGCGGCTGGAGCGAAGATACAAAACTCGAACGCGATCTTGATCCCGTTCTCATAATCGATCAGCAGACCGGCATGGTCGATGGTTTCGCGGTTTTTCAAAACATTGTTCCCGCCCGTGGCGTAGATGCGGGTTACACGGCTCCCAATCATCCAGTTCAGGACATCGAGCTCGTGAATCCCATCTTCCATCAGGCTGCTACCCGCCGTGCGTGTTAGAAAACGCCAGTTCGTCGCCACGCCAGTTTTGGGATCCGTGTATTTCCAACTGTTCGGATTCCAGTCGCCCCGGAACAGGTTGCCGGCGACATACTGCAGGCGGCCGATCTCACCGTTCTTGACCGTTTCGGCCATTTTCTCGTACAGAGGGTCGTACCGCATTTGCATGCCGATTTGCAGTATTTTATGCGCCTGTTCCGCGGCGGCGTTCATACTGTTGGCTTGCTCGACGGTGAAGGCCATGGGCTTCTCGCAAAGCACATTGCGGCCGTTTGAAAGAGCGGCGATGGTTGCCTCGGCATGAAGGAAGGTTGGCGTGACCACGATCACGCCGTCCAGATCCTTTTCTTTGGCGAGCATTTCCTGGTAGCTCGAATACGTTCTGGCGCCGGCGCCCGCAATCGTGGCCGCCCGGTCGAGGAACTCCGGAGTCGGATCCGCCAGCGCCACAATCTCGAAGTCCGGGATCGCCTTGAGAACTTGCATGTGGGCCCAGGCGCGATGGCCGGTGCCGATAAAGGCGAGCTTCAGCTTTCGTGCGTTCACGGAGCTTTGAACCTGCGCTTCCAGAGCGGCCGAGGCCGCGGCGCTTGTCAGGAGAGTTCTTCTTGAAATGGTCATTTTAGAAAACCAGCTTGAGAGCGAATTGCAGTACGCGAGGATCTCCCGCGGAAGTGATTCTGCCGAAGTTCACATTGGTGACCGTACCAGTGGGGTTGTTGAAGTTCGGGTGATTGAATACATTGAAAGCTTCAAACCGGAATTGCAGGCCGACTCGTTCCGTGAACGGAATGGCCTTCACCAATCCCATGTCGAAATCGACGAAATGAGGACCCCTCAGCGTGTTCCGCTGCGTGTTGCCAAACGTGCCGATCGCGTTGGTCGTGAAGGCGGCCGGATTGAACCACATCTGCAGCGGATCCGCTCCGGATGGCCGATTGGCATTGGCGAGGACCTGATCGGCGAGGTCGTTGTTGGGCGCTCCGGTCAGGGAGTTGTCGCGCCCGCTCAACACGTTAAAAGGCTGCCCAGAACGCGCGCTGAAGATGGTCAAAAACGTCCAGCCGTTTACAAGCCGGCCGGACGCGCCGTGCAACGAAGAAGCCCGCGGAACATCCCAAACCATGGATACGTTGGCGGTATGGGCAATATCGAAGTCGCAAGGCGCGTAGTCGGCCTTGAGGTTGAACTTGTGATATTGGCCGCCGCCGCCGGCGTCCGCGCCGATCACCTGGTTGGTGCTGTTGTCCATGCACCTGGAGTAAACGTAGTTGGCCAGAAGACTCAACCCGTGGCCCGCGCGTTTGGTGATCTGGGTCTGCAACCCGTGGTAATTTTCGAAGCCCCAGCCGGATGCCACCGCTAACGGACCCAGCCCTGCATAGACACGGCGGGAATCGGTATTCGAGGTGGTCGCCCCGGGACCGTTCACTGCGGGATTCGCCTGCCATGTCGACATGATTCCGATGGAGTGATTACCCACGTAGGCGATCGAAAGGGCCAAGTCCTGGCGGAACTGATGCTCCAGTGTCAGATTCCATTGTTGGGTGTAGCCGGTCTTGGTCTTGGGGTCCAGCGTCGAGGTGACTACCGGGAATACGAAACGATATGTGCCGAGGGCGCTCGCCGGAGGAGGATTAAATGGGAACGGGTTGCCCGAGGGGAAGCTGGCGTAAGGATCCTGGAAGCTGGCTGGGTTGGTAATATCGATGCTCAACGATCGGAAGGCGCTTCCGGAATTCGCGACCCGTACCAGGTTCAGCGGGATACTGCGATAGAAGATCCCGTAAGCGGACCGGACAACGCTCTTGCCACTCCCAGTCACGTCCCATGCGAATCCAACACGCGGAGCGAAATTGTTCCAGTCGTTTGGGAAGATGGAGGCACGCAGCCCGGGGTCTCCACCAAACAGCAGACCCTTGGGCGCGAATGGCGCAACTTGCGACTGCAGGCCCGGAACGAAAGCCGTGCCCGGGCCTAGCCGGTCGATGGGCGGCAGCCAAGGCTCCCAGCGCAGGCCGACGTTCAAGGTCAGACGAGGCGTGATTTTCCAGTCGTCCTGAACCCAGGGCTGCCACTTGGTCTCATAGAAGTCCTGGCCTGTGCGTCCTCCCTGGCTAAAATCGTTGGGTAACCCGAGCAGGAAATCGGCAAAGCCGTCGCCCGAGCCTTTAAAGCTAGACGAGCTGGTCCGCGAACCATTGAAGTTAGTTGTTCCAGAGGAGAAGGAACGATCGTATGAGGACATCAGGTCCCGTTCGATGTCCATCCCGAACTGGATGAAATGCTTGCCCTTGGACCAGGTGAAGCGTCCGCGGTAGTTGTACACCTCGGTTTGGGAACCCAGGCCGCCGCCGCTAAAAAGGTTGTAGTATCCAGTCACATTCACACGCAGCTCAGGCGCGGCGCCCGCAATGGCGAAGGGAACGTTTTGGCCGAGTTTCTGCAGCGTAGTGGGTTCCGTGGGAGCTTGCGTGCGGGCCACCCGGGTCCAGCCAAAAGAGGCCAGAAAAAGAAGCGATGGGCTGAACGAATGGGTTTCGGAACCGACGGCGTTCTGATTCCGGAACAGGTTGCGCGCGTAAATTGTCTCGAAGGCGCTGGTCAGCCGGTTATAGTCGTTCTCATCGAACGAGTAGCGGGCCGTGAAGTGGTCCTTAGTCGTAAAGGCTTGATCTACCCGAATGATAAATTGATCGTCGTTGCTGTGGGTGTTCGGCGTCTGAGCGGCTTGCAGATTCGATACGTTCGGCAGGGGCACAAACGGCAGAAGCTTCACCGAGAGTGGATCGAATCGATCGGCCGGGATCATTGCGCCAGCAAACGGCTGTCCAGTGCGCGGGTCGACGATCACTTTGCCGAGCGCCGAGAAGTCGCCCGCGCGCATGGCCGCGCTGGGCACTGTAGCGAGGCTGGGGTTAGCGCCGCCACTGACGCGCGTGCCTTGATAGGAACCGAAGAAGAACGTTTTGTCTTTAATGAGCGGGCCTCCAAAGGTTCCACCATACTGGTTGCGCTTGAAGGGCGTCGTCACCTTTGCGAAAAAATTGCGGGCGTCAAAGTAGTCATTGCGCAAGAACTCGAACGCGGAGCCGTGCAATTGATTGCTGCCAGACTTGGTGGAAAGCTGCACGGTCGCTCCCGCTCCGGATTCGGAAGCGCCGTAATTGGAAGCTTTCACTGTGAACTCCTGGAGCGCGTCGGGGTTGGGCAGAATGGGCGCCGAGTCGAAGAATCGATCCACATAAAGCGAGCCATCGAGCTGATAATTGTTATCAATGGCTCGCAAACCGTTCGTGGTTACTCCAGGGTTTTCCTGCTGATTGCCCTGCGTTCCGATGTCGGTGAGCCGCGCGCCGGGCGTCAGCACAACAAGCTGCAACGGATTGCGGCCGTTCAGCGGCAATTCACTCGTGTTCTTACTGTTGAAGGTGGTCTGCACTTCCGAAGAAGTGGTTTGAATGATCGGCGCGGCCGCGGTTACCTCCAGCGATTGCGAGGTTTCTCCGACTACCAGCGAAACCGGAATGTCGATCGTTCGGCCGGTCTCCATCTGTAAACCCGACCGGATCATTCGTTCGAAGCCGGTATGCTTGATTTGTAGCTCATAATTTCCGATCGGAAGGTCGGCAAACCGGAACAACCCTTCCGCATTTGTGGCCGCCGTGTACGCCACCCCGGTGCCGGTATTAAGGCAAACCACTTCAGCGCCCGGAATCACGGCACCGGACGGATCGGCCACGCTTCCGGTGAGCGTGCCGGTAGACTGGGCCAGTGCGAAATTCGTCAGTAACGACAGGAAGAAAACCAGCAAAACCACGGTTTTCCTGGCGAACTCAACATTTAGCATGGTCAACCTCTGACACATGATATCTTGAGTTGGCTTTCAAATGAGCATTCCCGCGCCGCAATCCGCCGAGAAGCCCGTTGCGGCACAGTTGCCCCCGCTCTGGCAGCAGGTCCGCTGGCGCGTGCTGGCGCTTCTATTTTTCGTTACAGTCATCAATTTTGTGGACCGGCAGACTCTTTCGGTGGTCGCGCCGGTCATTCGCGAACAGTTTCACTTGACCAACACCGATTACGGGCGCATCGTGTCCGCTTTCATGCTGGGCATGATGGTCGGCGAGTTCCCTATGGGCTGGGTGATGGATCGCTTCGGCGTGCGGTCCGGGCTGTCGTTTTCGGTTCTATGGTGGTCGATCGCGACCAGCCTGCATGCCGTGGCAAGCTCAGCTTTTCAGTTCGCGAGTTTCCGATTCTGGATGGGGACCGGCGAATGCGGCAACTTTTCGGGAGGCGTCAAGGTAGTCGCGGAGTGGTTTCCCGCTAAAGAAAGAGCTTTGGCGGTGGGGATTTTCAATGCCGGATCCATGATCGGCTCGGTGATTGCGCCGCCGTTGATCGTGTTCTTAACGCTGCACTATGGCTGGCGAACGGCGTTTCTCGCCCCAGGCATGCTGGGGTTCGGGTGGGTGCTACTGTGGCGCAAATATTATCGCTCGATTGAAAAACATCGTGAGGTGAGCGATGCCGAGCGTGAGTACATCCGCGCCGGGCTGCCGCCTATTTCATCGCCGCCGCCGAATCGCGATCTTCTGGCCCGCCCGGAAACCTGGGGATTGATGCTATGCCGTTTTCTGGTGGGTCCGGTGGTGCAGTTCTACTGGTTCTGGATGCCTGCCTACTTGCATGAATCGCGTGGCCTGAGCCTGGCGGATATCGGAATGTTCGCCTGGGTTCCGTTTGTCTTCGGCGATCTGGGCAGCGTTGGCGGGGGTTGGGCCGCGGGCTTGCTGATCAAGCGAGGCATGAGTGTCAGGGCCGCCCGCCTGAGCGTCATGATATTTGGCGCAGCCTGTTGCGCTTTGAGCATCAACGTGGCCCGCGCGGCTTCGGCCCCCATCGCGATCGCTTTTATTTGCGTCGTCCTGCTCGGCCATACCGCATTATCAGCGAACATGTTCGCCGCGATCTCCGATATTTTCCCGGAAGGCGCCGCGGGCCGGGTCACCGGATTGACAGGCATCGCGGGCGGCATCAGCGGGCTGCTGTTTCCGTTATTGACCGGCTTCCTGGTCGACAATCATTCCTACACGCCTGTGTTTTGGATCGCGGCCTTGCTCCCCGCCTTAGGGGTGGCGGCGTTAGCGGCTCTGGCGGGACGGTTCCGTAGGATTGTGATTGAACACGATTGATCGTATTTACAGTGACTTGAGTTGAACGAGCGCAAGCGTCGCCGGAGAACTCGACGTGGCAATCGCGGTAGTGGGGATCGTGCTTTTGATTGCCTGTTCGAACGTGGCCAACCTGCGGCCCGCGGCATCTCGGTTCCTTGCCCGCGTTTCACCATGTTGAAAATGTCACGATTCGGACGCGATTCGGGAAGATTGACAACCCGGCGTGATTCCAGTAAGCTTGCGATAATCCTTGCTGAATTATCGCAAGGTTCTGTTTTGGGAGCTTCCGATGTTCAACGTTACCTACAACCGGGAAATCAGATTCACCGCCATGATCTTGGTGGCGGCGCTCGCGGTCCTCGTTCCGCTCGCAATACACGGGCAAACCACGGCCGGCCAACTGCAAGGCACCATCCGGACCGCTGGTCCGCGCCAGTGAACGAAAGGTTTTTGAGGGTGGGCAAGGCGTTTGGATGGAGCCTCACCTGTTCCGGATCGCCCCCGGCGCGGGCAGCGTGGAATCCTATTCCCACGAGGGAGAAGAATTTCTATTTTGTTACCCGCGGGCGGCTGGTCATCTACCTCAAAGACCGGGAGTTTCAATTACGCTCCGGAGACAGCTTCTATTTCGAGAGCAAAGCGCCGCATCGATGGATCAACCCCGGCAAGACGGAAGCTGTGATTCTCTGGATCAACACGCCTCCCACTTTTTGACAGAAGAAGGAATCATGAATCGATTATTCGACATTTGCAACAGAACGGCGCTGGCTCTGCTATACACTGTTGTCATTGCACGCGCGCAGGACTCGACGCTTCAGAAGCCGCAGGAGCTCGAGAAATTCCTGAACATGGACGCTAAAGATACGGCGACCAAACTTGAGCTGATCCAGCAAATGCTTTATCGGCAAGAGGTCGATTCCGCAATTCGGCGTTTCGAGGAGGAGTACGGCGATCGCGTCCGGCTGCGGGAAGTCTCCTATCCATCCGGTTTGCCGCTCATTCCCGGTTACGTTTTTACGGCTCGGGCGATGGATAAAGGCAAGAAGTACCCGGGTTTTGTCCTGGTGCACGGCGGCTTTCACGATCACTTTGACACTTACTTCTTTAAGCTCATCGACGACGCTGTATCTCGAGGCTACGTCGTAATTTTTCCGGATTATCGCGGCAGCAGCGGCTACGGCGCGAATCATTATCAGAATGCGTATGGTACGACGGATGTCGCGGATGTCATCGCCGCCGGCCAGTTTCTCGCCAAGCAGGATTATGTCGATCCGAACCGGATGGGCATTGTCGGGCATAGCCGCGGCGGAATGGTGACGCTGCTGGCCATCGAGAAGGCGCCGCGGCAATTTAAAGCCGCGGTCGAGATCGCGGGGCTAACGGACTTTGTCGCTTATATGAGCTACAAGCCGGATTACCGGCGGGCTGAGGTGGCCAAGGAAGCCAGTTTCAGCGGCAAGCTTCCGAATGATAACCTGGCCGCGTACATGGATGTCTCGCCAGTCAACCACGTGGAGAAGATTCAAACTCCTCTGCTGGTTTTGGCGAACACCTTTGACGAGACAGTGCCGCTCGCATTGCATTCGGGGCGGCTGATCGAGCTGCTGAAGGCGCATGGCAAAGTGTTCGATTCCCACATTTACACCAGTGCGCCGGGAGGCCACATGTTCCCTTTCGCGGAAACCGATGAGAGCCGGGACTGCATGCGAAGAACGTTCGAGTGGCTCGGCCGCTATCTCAAGCCATAGAAGTGCGGGTTCGTTTCAGTGGGCTGGCCCAAAGTGGGATCGGCGCCTACCGGCGCCCGGCAGGTGGCAAGACCACGCCCCACGGCGGATGACGGCCCAAAGTGGGATGGGCGCCTACCGGCGCCCGGCAGGTGGCAAGACCACCTGCCCCACGGCGGACGACGGCCCAAAGTGGGATGGGCGCCTACCGGCGCCCGGCAGGTGGCAAGACCACCTGCCCCACCCAGGAACTTCGCACGAAAGGTAAATCGGTCGCCAGTTCAATGAGATAGCAGGAAATTCGCAGATGCGAGATTCGCAATTGCATTTTTTGGGATTTCGGCTATAATTCTTACAGCCACATGGTGGA
>JBPCOQ010000040.1:0-71120 GCA_051000095.1 Bryobacteraceae bacterium
AGAGAAAGGCTTTTTCAAACGATCCGAAAGGGGGAAAAGGGAGACCCTTTTTGCTGACCTGTGCACCTCTTGCGGCACTGTAAAACGTTTATACGTGAAAGATCCGAAACGTGATTGGGTCGTATAAGGGGTCACCTCACGAAACGGAATTTAAAGCACGCTAAGCCTGCGTTGTGGCACGGATTCTCAAAAACGACCGTTTCCAAGAAAGAACAATTGAGAATCTCGCCGTGGCGCATTTGCGCGGATTATGGATTCTCGGAACTCATTCTCGATATGACAGGCAAAGACCGCACCAATCGGGTTGAGTTTCGAGATTTTCGATTTCGGGCAGTGGTCTTGCTCTGTGGTGCATAACATTTTGAACTTGTTAGAGGGACACCAGCACTAACGTGCTTTAAATTCCGTTTCGTGAGGTGACCCCTATAACTTTCACGGTTTCAACCGGGACTGTCCCCGGCCCAATGGGCGCAAAGGACCCGTTGTGATACGGGAGGATGGTTTCCGATAATCCCACTTATCAGCCGGTATCCTCTGGCAGGAAGTTCGGGCCGACAGTGTACGGGTAGGATTTTCGTGCGTAATGTGGCTGGCCTACGAGGCTCCCAATCTCTGCAAGACGTCGGTGACGTCGACATCCCTCAGGGTGAGGACGTTATCCCATCGACCAATGAAATGGATCTTGAGGACTCTGCCGCCTTCATGCTCTATGCAAGAGACTGCTTCGGCATTGACGATATGCCGATCGTCGAGTTTGACAAAGCGCGCCATAAACGATGCTCCTCAGGACTTCAGTATCGCATAACCGTACACCGCCGCCGAGCGCCCCAGGAAGGAAACATTAAGACGCGCACTTTACATGCGGTCCAAGATCAGTGAACAGCACTGCACGCAGTCTAACGCCCTGCACGCGGCATAAAACGGCGTTATCTCCCCGCGTCGTCCGAAAAGGACCCTTTGTGAAACGCTAAGAAAGATCAGCTATACACAGACACGTTCAAGCTACTCGGCCATGAAGCGCGCTTTCACATTGTGGTGATGTCGTAAAGCAGTGGACAACCGCTAGCTAACGCGTGGGCGGTCAAAGCCCGCAATTGCTCTGCGGGTGGGGTTCCACCGTTCAACATGGCGCCCTCTTTAGCGGTCCGCGTCTCCGGGCGCGACGGACCCTTTTCGATACACGGCGTCGTCGTTCACTCGACGGCGTCTTTGGCCTTTGTGACGATGTGGCCCGGAAGAAACCGGGCAATGCCCCTTGGAGTCACGGGGTCAAAGAGAATGAGCATCCACACCCACAGGGGCATTTGCCGAGGGGGCGAAAATCGGCGTAGCGAGACGGCTTCGATGTTTTCGAACACGGCGGAAACCAGCATTCGGGTATTACGAAATACCCCATGCGCCGCTTAGTCTCCCGGCCACGCTTTCCACGGCAGGACATTGCGCCGGGGCGGATGGCCATCTTACGCGAAACGGCGGCCGCGGGCAAATTCTATGCCTCCGGCCCGAAGCGAGCGAGGGAAGGGCGAAACTTACCCAATTTGACCAACGACATCATGGTTTTGGGTCGGGGCCGCTCGGCTTATCTCGCCTGGCTTCCGGGGGCAGCGCCTCTTGCAAGGCGCTCAAGTACTCCCCCAAGGTCGCGTCCAGCCGCTGGTGCATGAATGTCTGAAACGAGCGCAGGTCCTCGCGCACCGAGGCATGTTCAAGCGTGTCGAGATAAGTCTTTCGATCTTCCGGGCGCACGGCAACGGTCGGGTAATCGCCACGGAGCAACAGGAGGTTCATCAGCACTTGCCGCGCGCCCGTTGCCGTCGCTGAAAGGATGGATTGCGGCTAACCGAAAGTGCGCCTCAAAGCTGGCCGCCGGTACCGGCTGGGCATCGCCAAGCTGCTCACCGTACTCCTTCATCAACTGCGGAATTTTCGCCGCGTTGGGAAAAACGACGGGCGAACCCGCAATGCGGCGAGGGAGTGTGCTGTAAATACCGCCGATTTCGGGCTGGCTGCGGACAACGATGCGCCGGTGAAGTTCGCGCACGGTCGTTTCACCTTAGGGTGGTCTTCGCCCAGTTCGCGCATCGACAATACGGCGTTGTAATGGTCAACGACTTCAAGGTGATCGCGCAGAGACTTGCCGCCAACGGTCAGATTAACGTCATAGGATTTCTGCAAGCCAAGTAACGCCTTTTGCGATACAGGGCGCAATTTGTCCAGCCGTTCCTTCTTGGCGGCGATCGCGGTTGAAAGTGCATCCATGCGCTCTCAGACATACCACGGGCTCGGCGTTTCCACAACGCGCAGGCCTTTCAGGTCAAATTGGACGTCCAGGCCGGGCCCGATCCACCCTTTACTCACGCCGCCCCGCTGCGCTAGCCTCATCAGATGGAAGCACTCGAAGAGAAGACTCCGGTAGTTCCGTCCGACGCCCAACACCGCCGGCCCCGGTTCCGTAGCGACCGCACCTCCCAGTTCACCGAATCCGTGATCCGTGAGATGACGCGGCTGGCCCTGCAACACGGGGCGATCAATCTGGCGCAGGGTTTCCCGGACTTCAGCGCGCCGGAGATCATTAAACAAGCCGCGGCCGAAGCCATCGCTTCTAACTTCAACCAGTACGCGATTACGTGGGGTGCCAAGCCGCTCCGCGATGCGATCTCTCGTAAATACAGCAAGTGGTATGGCCTGGATTACGATTCGGAGCGCGAGATTACGGTCTGCTGCGGCTCCACCGAAGGGATGATCGCCTCCCTGTTGGCAGTCACGAACCGGGATGACGAGGTGGTCGTCTTTGAGCCCTATTACGAGAATTACGGTCCGGACACGCTGCTGTGCGAGGCTAAGCGAGTGCTGGTTTCGCTCCGGCCGCCCGATTGGAGCTTCGATCCCGCCGAGTTGCGCAGCGCTTTTTCTTCCCGGACCAAGGCGATTATTTTAAACACTCCGAATAATCCGACCGGAAAAGTCTTCAGCCGCGTGGAATTGGAATATATCGCCGGTCTTTGCCAGGAATTTAATGCGCTCGCGATCACCGATGAGATTTACGAGCACATCGTTTTTGACGGCGCAAAACACATTCCGATGGCGGCGCTTCCCGGCATGCGCGATCGAACTGTTGTGGTGAACAGCATGAGCAAGACTTATTCGGTCACGGGCTGGCGAGTCGGATGGGTCTTGGGCGCGCCGGACTTGACGGAATCGATCCGGAAAGTCCATGATTTCCTCACTGTGGGAGCCGCCGCGCCACTACAGCAGGCAGGCGTCACAGCGCTCAACCTGGAGCCGGCGTACTACGAAAAATTGAGTGCAGAATATTCGGTGCGTCGTGACACTCTGTTGCGGATGCTGGAGACTGCCGGTTTCTGTTGCTTCCGTCCAAACGGCGCTTACTACATCATGGCAGACATCCGAAACTTTACCTTCGCGAATGATGTCCATATGGTGCGTCACCTAATAGAACACGTCGGCGTCGCGGCCGTGCCGGGATCTAGCTTTTTCGCGAATCCTAGGGACGGCTCGGGATTAATTCGCTTTTGTTTTTGTAAAAAACATGAGACTCTGGAAGAAGCAGGGAACCGCTTACAAAGACTTTAGCTATCCCCGTCAGGTAGCTATCAGTTGTTCCGGCAAATTTTTAGGCTGGAGGGAATATGCTGCCTAACTCTCTGCTTTCGGAAACAATCGCCCAGGCCGACGGCATCGGCCCGGTGGCCGACGTCAGCGAGGAGGCCGGAAGGCTCCTCGTTCTAACGCTCGGAATTACAAGAATTATCGAACAAGAGAGCCTCGAAGTGTCCATTTGGGGTTCTACCGACAAGACGAACTGGGGTGCGGCACCCCTGGTATCGTTTCCCCAGAAGTTTTACTGCGGGATGTATTCGATTCTTCTCAATCTTTCGTCCCGGCCCGGCATCAAGTATCTGCAAGCGCAATGGAAAATGAGCCGCTGGGCCCGAGGCTATCCCACTCCGCTGTTTGAGTTTTACGTAGACGCGGAACCTTCCGGGGCGAGGATGCCAAATGCAAGCGCCGCGACCGCCGGCACGGATTCAACCCATGCCCTGGCAAGTTAGCTTGGCCCGGATAAACTCAATATCTCCGTCCAAAAAGTCGTACTCACCCAGCCGCGCCGCCGGCACCCAAACCATTTGTTCGAATACCAAATTCTCCGGCTCGCCGTCGAATGCCATAACAGTATAGAAGATCAGTTCAATCGGCGGCCGTTCCGGGTATGCGTAATCATAGCGTACGATCTCCGCGCCAACCGTGGCCTGGATGCCTAACTCTTCTCGCAGCTCACGACGCAAAGCGCTCTCCGGCGTCTCACCCGGTTCCACTTTGCCTCCTGGAAATTCCCACTTCAGCGGATGTGGATCGGTGCGCTTGCGTTGGCCGATCAGAATCCGGCCTTGCCGCTCGACGATCGCAGCCACCACCTGCATCACCACGATTGTTACGGATTAATTCTCGACATGGCGTACGATCCGTAACGCAGGTCATCCAGAATGCCGACCGCCCGCGGACTCCAGCCCAGCGTCTGTTTCGCCTTGTCCCCCGAAACGATCTGATCGAGCAACAGCGCTTCCGCCAGCGGTCCCAGCTTTTCCCTGGCCTGGTCGATGGGCCAGGATTCGGTTCGCCCTCCTGCATCCGCCGCGAAGCTGGCCGCTTCCGCGATCTCTTTCACCCTCACCGCCGAACCGTCCGCTGCATGCAGCAGGGTTCCCGTGGGTGCCCTATCGACGGCCCGAACGTACAGGTCCGCCAGATCCTCCACGTGCACCATCGGCCACCGGTTCATCCCGTCTCCGATGTAGCGGGCCGCCCCGGATTCCTGAGCCGACTGGATGAACATGGCCGGAATCCCGCCGCCCCGGCCGTAGACGATCGCGGGCCGAATCACGATGGCGCGAACGCCCTGCCTCGCTGCGTCCAATACAGTCCGTTCCACCGCGGGCCGCCAGGCGACAATCGAAGGAGCTTGCACCGCCGCCGACTCATCCGCTGGACGATCACCGGTGTTGCCGATCACCCAAATGCCGCTCGTGTAAACGAACGGCTTGCCCGTATCTTCCAGGGCCTTGAGCATCGCGAATACTGCGTCGGCGTCCGCGTGTCCCTCATTGGTAGTGCCGGCGTGAATCACTCCATCCACCGCCGCCATTTGCGGCACAAGACCCGGGGGCGACTTCAAATCGCCCTGAACCGGCGTCATGCCGCGATCGCGGATCTGCTGCACCGCTTCCGCACTACGCGCCAAACCGGCGATCGTGTGCCCGGCAGCCAGCAGAGCCTCCGCTACCGCGCTGCCGATGTAACCAGTCGCACCGGTTAGAAAGATCTTCATTGGTGTGTTCTCCTGATGATAGGACTCGTGTACAGCGACATCTTACTCGATCATTTCAAAAATCCACGCAATGTGGGAGAGTTGCCGCCGCCGGCTGTCACGGTGGAGGTCGAGAACCCCGCATGTGGAGATATTTTGCGCCTTTCGGTATTGCTGGACAACGGAGCCGTATCGGCGGCGCGCTACAAAGTCCGGGGCTGCACGGCTTCGATCGCGGCAGCGTCCGCGCTGACGGAATGGATGGAAGGCAAGACACCGGGTGACCTGGCGATGCTGAATCCGGCGGCAATCGAGCGAGCAGTGGGAGGGCTGATCCCGGAGTCAAAGCACGCCGCCGTGCTCTGCGTTGATGGGGTGAAGGCCTTTGTGGCGCGGGTTTCCGACCCGCGCGACCCAAACAGGAAATAGCAGCACGACTATAAGAGCCGCGTAGCTGAGAAAGCGACAGATCCGCAGTTCCCATCCGCCGTTGTAGGTAAGCTCGGCGCTGCACGGGCCTGAGGACTCGGGCAGGAACCACATCAGTCCCAGGGCATCCCGCCTGATTTTCACTGCGTGACCGTTGACCGTCGCGTGCCAACCCGGATGATAAGACACCTGAACGGAGATTGCCTGGCCGGGCGCCGCATTGGCGCGGACAGAGATGCGATTCCGCCCTTTCCATTGAAATGCGGCAGGCGGCATCGACGGATCTTCCAGAGCAGTGACATAGGGCGCGAGCGCGGCGCGATCTTCGACTCCGGCTGGCGGCCGGCTGAGGATGGCGGCTTGCGGAACGACATGCGCTAACGAATTGCTAGGCTGGGAAACCTGGTAAATCGAGACATCATCGGCGCGCCAAAGCAGCGGCAAAACGCCGTCAAATTTGGCAGGATGGGTAAACCCTTTCCAGAATTCCTGGCTTTTCGGGCCGGACACAGCGATGGCGCCCACTCCGAAAGCCTTTAGCCACAGCAGCGAGACCTGCGCATCCTGCTCGACCGTGCCGCCGCCCCGATAAATGGCTTCGCGCCCTAATTGTTGAACCTGATTCGCCGCCAGGCTCCAGGAACTGCCTCCGAACTGCTGCACATCCGTAAAGGCGTTGGCCCATTGCGCAATGCTCCCCGGCAGCATCACGCGCGTGCCGGGAAGGTTTTGTGCAACCCAGGTGGAGACGCGATATTCGATTGTCCGCGTCAGGTCGGCGGGAATCAGAATCGTCCTCGCCATTTTGCGATGACTCACAATCTGCTCCCCAGCAAGCGCGACTAACAACAGGAGCAATGCGGCTTTCACGGCGCCAGGCGCTTTTTCAAACCAGTGCCGCAAACCAAACACCGCCAGCAGAGCCCAGGCAAGTTCCATCTCAAAGCGATAGCGTCCGGGCTGAGGGAGAAATTGCCGGTTCAGAAAAACCAACAGCATCGGTGCGCTGCTGGTGATGTAGGCGAACAACGCAAAGAACTGCAACCTCCAATCCGAGGTCCAGCGCGGAAGATAGTGCCACAGCAGAATCCACCCTGCGATGGTGATCGCGATTGCGGTGAGCGAGCCGGGCGTCAGTCGTTCTTCATAGCTGTTGGCCGCGGCCGCCCGAATCGCCTTGAGCAACGACGGCGACAGGAAAGGACAACTAATCGCGTAGCTGAATGCGCCGATTCCGATTGTGATCGCGATATTGCTTAGGTAGCTCGCCCGGTTCAGTACGAAAAGCAGACACAGCGCCGCCATGGCGGTCATCGTTGGACCGAATGCGCTGGCCAATGCGGAGAGTCCAATCGAAAGGGCAGCCGCGGAGTAGTAGATCGGCCGATGCCGCCGGATCGAGAGCGACAGGAACAGAATGGTCAGCGGCAGAAACACCAGAGCGGTCACATGCGGCGTGTCGTCCCACAGCGCCATTACGAACAGGCGTCGCACGTCCCAGAAATTCTTGAGCGCGAAAGTACTTTCCGGAGCCAGCAATTGGGTGGGAGAGGTGAGCGAGTAAAACAGCGCGGCCGCAAAGCTGTAGCCCGGAGCGCGCGTCAGCAGCCACGCCATCAGAAACAACGTGACCGGAACGAGGCAGTAAGCGAGTCCGGTGACGATTTCAAACGCGACGACTTGGGTGATTCCGCGCAAAGCGGCAATAGCCGCGGTCAAGCCGGGCGCGAAGGGTTGGTACGTGAACTCGAAGGGGATGCCGCAATCCCAGTAAGGCCACCAGACCGAGTGGAACCAACTGCCGCCCGCTCGTTCTGCAAGCGCAATCCAGAACCCGTGCATGGAGTTCATCCGCGGCGCGTGAATCGAGAACAGCTCCCGGCAGATGTAGACGTTGATCCACAGCAGAGCTACCAGGTAGACGGGAACGGTAAGGTACTCGTAGGGCGAGCGATGGGCGAGCTTTCCTTCCGGCAAGAATTAGGATGCCACACGATACGCTACCGCTTGCTCATGCGCGCGACTCAGTAACTAAGCCGCGACCGTGAGGGAGCGGTTTAGAAGTTAAACCGGAGCCCGATCACCACGATCCGGTTCCCGCCTTGCGTACCGTTCACGGATGTGATGCGGCCGAAATTGGGATCGTTGATGTTCGTGTTCGGATTGCTAAAAATCGGTGAGTTGGTGGCGCTGATCACGTCCATGCGTAGCACCAGCTCCTTCCCTTCTACAATTCGGATGCGCTTCAGTAGATCCACGTCCACGTTGAAGAATCCCGGACCACGCAGAAAATTCGGCGCCAGGGTGCCGAACACGCCGGCGGGTGGATTCTCCAAAATCAGGTTGCCGGAGCTGTCGGCGATCGCCTTAAGAGTGACACGGCCTTGAATGCCATTTACGGTTGTGATCGTCGAAATCAACGGGTCGGGCACCTGTTTGAGACCGCTGAAATACACGACGCCATTTCCGGTCTTGATCAGGCTTCCCAGGTTCTTCGAAAGCGGAACCAGCGATAGCGGCGTGCCTCCACCGAAATTGTTATAAGCATCCTGGGCGCCGATGCCGATTGGTTGGCCGGTAGCGATGGTTGCGATTGAGCCAATCTGCCAGCCTCCTAGCAGGCGCGAGAGGATTGCGTTATTTCCGTTCAGGAATTTTTTACCGGGGCCGAACGGGAATTCGTAAATGCCGTTCATGCGCACGACGTGGTCGCGACTGAAGTTTAACACCCTCTTGTCCAGACTCAGATTGCGGAGTGTTCGGACATTCGCATCCAGGGTGGCGCCATCGCCTTCATACTGGCCCAGCGCTTTGCTCCACGTATAGTTGCCCTGGAACGTCCAGCCTCTCGAAAATCGCTTCACTAATTCCACCTGCAGAGAGTTGTAAGTCGAGTTCCCGTAGTTGCCCATGCGGATTGCCGGTCCGAACTGCGGGCTGACGAATACGAAATTTTCCGGTAAACCGGCACGGCGTAAAATATCGCCGGGCTTCCCACCGGGAAGAGGCTGGCTGCTGATCGCGGTGGCAAACCCGCTCGGATCGTTGCCGCTCAGGAAACCGTTCAGGCCGGATGAATTCGACCTCACGAAGTCCGAACCCGTGACGGTCTTTCCATCCACGCCTGGCAACCCCACAAACAGCCGGTCAAAGAGTGGAGCGTTCCCACCCGCCTGGGTGATCTTGAATGCGTTCAAAATCCCGTTCTCAAAGATATTGGCTTCATTGATATTGATTCCCTGGATCAGCTTGCTGCCTTTGCTGCCGACGTACCGGACATCCAGGAGGAAATTCCTGGCGAGACTGCGCTGGATCGAAATATTCCAGTTCTGGTAATAAGGCGTGCGCAGCTTGGGATCGAAGCCATACACGATGCTGTTGCGGTCCGTGAGCGGGATGGGCTGCAAGGGCTGGGCCGTCGGCGGAATGGGAAGCGACAGGGTCGAGGCTGTTACCAGCGTGCCCGGCTGAAAGATATTCAAATTCGAATATCCCGGCTCGGTGCCCGACAGAATCGTGAAGGTGTACAGCGGCGTATGCTCGTAACCCATCCCGTATCCCATTCGGAAAACCGTCTTATCCTTTCCAAACCAGGGCAGAGACCAGCTCAGGCCTACCGCGGGCGCGAAATTGTTGTTGTCATTGTTGTAATAGCGACCGTTGGGATTCGCCGTGCGCGGCCCGATCGGCTGCAATACGGTAATCGAGCCGCCGGATGCGCCGGGCGTAAATTCCGCCGCGAAGCTGGTGCCGGACGGCCCAAAAACGGCATTACCACCGCCCAGGGGAGTAAGTCCTTTCCCTTCGATTTCCTGCGGTACCGAATACCATTCGTACCGGATGCCAAGATTGAGGGTCAGATCCGGCCTCAACTTGTAATCGTCTTTAAAGAACCAGCTAAACTCCGGCGCTCTGAGATGCTGATAGCGATTCAACCCGGGGATGAACGCGGGATTCATGCCGCCTTGCGAATTGATGGTGGTCGCGATCTGGCGGATCGACCCGGAAAGATCGGAGAGCAACCCCTCCGCCCCGGTATTCACTCCGATACCCGGTATCGTGCGTATGTTTTGTACCGGTACGGCCTGCTGTGCGCCGAGGGCGACGCGCGGTACCACGTCGATTGTGTCGTATCCCAGGGCGCTGATGAAACGCACCTCGGCGCCGCCTTTGAACGCATGCTTCCCTTTCAGCCAGGTGACGTTGTTGCTGTATTGATAGACAGGCGATATGCGGAAGCTTGGATCGTCGCCGGTTCCAGGATTAAACGGGCTGGTGACGCCGCCGCCAAACGCCAGGATGTAGGGAAAATTGTTCGACCTGCCGAAAAATCCGGCTTGTCCCAAGTAAACGCCTGGCGTGTCTTGACCTGCTCCGATGTAAGTCTGCGCGGGACGGAATACACCGGCGTGGAATTCATTCAGCAGGTTGGGCCGGAGAATTGAATTCACGGTAAGCGAAAAAATATTCGTGCCATTTGGGGTCTGCCCGGGAGGAACGCTCGGGTAAGCCTGGGTTTCGATGTAATTCGAGCTGGTGGAAGCCTGATGACTGTAGCTGAAGCTGGCCCGGTGATTGGAACTGATCTGGTGGTCGAAGCGCAAATCCCATTGCCCGAAATCGGTGTTGCGGCTGCGGGTCCAGGTATAACCGGCCGTATTCAGCCCGTCACCGGCGCGAAAGTTGTTTGGCAGAGGCATGAAACTGAGTTGCTTGGCGACAGTGCCGCTGGGGTCGGCCACTAACCGGTTCGGGTCCCTGCCAAAAACGCTGACCGTCTGCAAGGGACCGGTGGCGGTGGCGGGCTGCACCGGGTTGCCGCTCAAATCCACCGACGGCGCAACGCCGTTGGCATTTTGATTTTGAGATCCGGGGAAAAAGCGCCACAAGCCCTGCCGCGCGGTGGCGGTGTAAGCGGTGCTATTCACCAGAATGCCTTCGCGCTCTTTCTGCCCTTCGTAGTTGAAATGGAAGAAGGTTTTGTTCTTCAAGATCGGGCCGCCCACGCGGCCGCCATATTGGTTGCGATTTAGACGGTCCCGCGGCGCGCCGCGCTGGTTGTTGAACCAGGTATTGGCCGTTAAGTAGGTGTTGCGATTCTCCTCGAAAAGGCTGCCATGAAACTGATTGGTTCCCGAGCGAGTGATGGCCTGAATCTGTCCCGATCCGCGGCCCAGTTCGGCGTCGGCCGGAGACGTGATGATGCGAAATTCTTCGATTCGATCGCTGCTGACGCTGGCGGCGGCCACCGCAAACACGATCCCGTTCAGCAGGTTGTCTTGTACGTTGGTGCCATCCAGGGTGAAATTCACCGCCCCTATCCGGGCCCCATTGAAATTCAGGCCTCCATTTTGGAAGGTGATGCTGGTGCCAGCCTGCGTCGCGATCAGGTCGTACGCGTTCCGGCTTTGCAGCGGAAGATCCAACACCTTGCGCCCGGAAACGACGCTGCCGACAGAATTGGTCGCATACCCGAGCTCCGTTTCACCGGACGACGATTTTACTTCCACTGTTTCGGTCGCCAAGCCAACCTCCAGGCGGAGATTGATATTCAGGTTTGCCGCCACGTTCAGATCAATGTCGTCGAGCACATATTTCTTGAACCCGGTATGCTCCGCGCTGAGTTGATAAACGCCGGGCTGCAAGGCCGGAAACAAATAAACTCCCGTGCCATTGGCCGTCACCCTTGAGATGGCTCCGGTCTTCGTATTCGTGGCAACGACGGCCGCGCCCGGAACGATCGCGCCGCTGGGGTCGGCGACCGAACCCGAGACCGTGGCGTCGGTCGTCTGCGTGTAAGCGCACAGACACGCCAGTATTGAAAACTTCGCAAAAAGCGGGGTACGGCTGGACATAGATTTTTGCCTGAAGGCAGACCAATTCTACAGGGGGGGTACGTGAGTGTCAATGAATAGAGGCAATAGATGTAGAGGGGTGCTTCACCGGCTGACGACTTTGCCGGTTTTCTCGTTTTGCTCTGCTTTCCTGCATGCGCGGCAGCTTAAATGTAGAAACTCCACGGACAAGCGGAAGCATGTCGCACATCAAGCGATCGCGCTACTGCTCCTTGAGCTTCAGCCGGTCTTTATTCTCTGTGATGAACTCTTTGATTTGGTCCGACATCGCGAGCAGCTTCTCCCATTGCTCCTTGTAGAGTGTCACTGGAAACCGGCCTAATCCATAGACCGAAACCGCGCCCTTTTCGCTCACCTTCAGCGATGTCGATCCACCGCGGCGTCCTTGCTTCAACGCCTCGTTCTCAGCTTTTAGCCGCTCTAGTTCTGCCCGGATGTCTTCGTCGCTCATGTGGAGTTCACTAGCCTTGATTCATCATGCTACATCAAAACAGGCCCTTGATGCTCTCGAACTCCACTTCGAATTCGCTAAGGACCCGTGCCAGCTTGCTGTCCAACCCAAGGCCATGCAGGCATTCCGGGGAGTTCTGGGATGTGTACTCATCTGTTAACTGAACCAGCCGGCTCAAGGCAATCACTCCAGGACCTATCTCAGTCGGATCGCGTTCTGGCTCGTGATGGTACCGGACAGCGGTCTGGATCGGCTCCGGCAAATTCCACACCGCCAGCGCCTCGCCCGATAGCTCCGCGTGTGTGTATCCCAGGACTTGCTGCTCACACGCGATTCGCGTCCTCGCGCCCGATTCACACAGCTTCTCGATTTCGCCGTACTCCCGCGGCAGAGCGACTGCCGTCAGAAGCCGCCCCATATCATGCAGCAGACCGGCCACAAAGGCGCCTTCCGGATAGACCACCCGCACCTCCTGCGAAAGCAAGTCCGCCAGGATGGCAGTCGCTATGGAATGGAGGTTGAAGCGCGCCATGGACCAACCGGGCGGGGTCTGTATCGAACTCCACATCCGGGTAACGGACATTCCGAGTGCGGCGTTTCGCAGCTTCGCCGCACCCAGGATGGCGACCGCGTGGCGAACGGAATTCACGTTGCTCCGCCGCCCGTACATCCCGGAATTCACCAGCTTCAGCACATTGCCCGCGAGAACCGTGTCTTTCTCAATCAAATCCGCCAGTTTCCCAAAAGACACATCTTCCTCGGCCAGCGTCGCCAATAGCCGGTTCAGCACCGGAGAAAACGGAGGCAGCTTATCCAAACTGTGAAGCGCTTGCTCTTTCAGACTTGTTTTGCCCGGGGCCAGTAACACATGGAATGTATCGGCGAAATCCGGCGGAGTAATAGAAATCCGATGTCATTTAGTAGCCGATCGCGTGACCGCCGCGCCGGCCGTCCGACCATCCCGTCCGCCAACCGCCCTCTTCGATCATCACCGCATGCACATCGCCCTGTGAGCGGAGCTTGGGGTTGAAGCTGTAACCTTGCTGCCTCAGCTTCTCGGCTACGTCCCAAACCACGGCGCCTGGCTCGGCGTCAACACGGTCTGGGCGGAACTGATGATGCATGCGCGGGAATTCGACCGCGTCTCGAAGCGACATCTTGAAATCGATCAGATTGAGGATCACCTCGAGAACCGTGTTCGGAATGGTCCCCGACCCGGGCGATCCCAGAGCGCACCAGGGCGTGCCGTCTGGCCGCAGAACAATGGTCGGTGTCATTGAGGAAATGGGTCGCTTGCCTGGCCCGATCTCGTTGCGGGATCCAGGGCGTGAGCCAAAGCCGCTCATGATATCGTTCAACAGCACGCCGGTTCCTTTCGCCATCACCTGCGATCCATAGAAGCCGTTCAACGTATAAGTGTTCGTGACGACGTTACCGTCTTTGTCGACGATGCTGAAATGGGTGGTCTGCGGTGATTCATTCGTCAACGCCGGGGGTGCTACGGCGTCCAGGGCTGTGCTGGCCGTTGCATGTTCCGGATCGATTTTCGAGGCCCACTCTTTGGCGCGTTCCTTGGATGTCAGCATGCCGATGGGAACCGTGAAAAATGCCGGATCCGCTGCATAGGCGTCACTGTCGCTGTAGGCGCGCCGCATGGCCTCCACCTCGTAGTGAAGAGCCTGCGACGATCCCTCCATTCCGAGGCGCATCGGAAAGTTCTCGAGAATGTTCAGCATTTCGAGCAGCGTGAAGCCCCCGCGGGAGGATGGCGTCACGGTCAGGATCGGGTAACCGCGGTAGCTGCCCCGCAGCGGATCTTTGGCAATGGCCTTGTAAGCTTTGAGATCGTCGTATGTGATTGTTCCGTTATGCGCTTGCATATCGGCGGCGATACGGCGCGCGGTTTCACCCTCGTAGAATTCGCGCCAACCATTCTTTTGCATACGCGCAATGGTCTCGGCCAGATCCGGCTGCTTGACCGGTTCGCCTTGCTTGAGCGGATCAATCGATCCGTGGAGAAATATCTTGCTCGTTTCCGGGAACTGCCGCATCACCGGGACCTGCAACGCGAGTATCAGCTCCATTCGCTGCGAAGCGGGAAAGCCATCTCTGGCTAATCGGCGCGCCGGTTCCAGCAGATCCTTCCAGGGCTTGCTACCGAAAAGCTGGTGCGCCATCGCCAGGCCGGCCACGGTGCCTGGAACCGCGGAAGCCTTGTAGCCGACATGAGATTCCCGAGGATCCTGAAACAGCCCCGGTTTGGCGATACCGGGCGCAGTCTCCTTGTAGTCGATGACTTTGGAGCGCCCGTCGGACATACGGAGCAGCATGTATCCTCCGCCGCCCAGGTTGCCCGCTTCCGGATGAACAACGGCCAATGCGAATGCCACGGCGACGGCGGCATCCACCGCGTTGCCTCCGCTCTTGAGGACGTCGACACCCACCTGGGAAGCCAGCACGTTTGCGCTCGCGACCATTCCGTGACGGGCGCGCTCCGCCTCGTTCACCATGGGACGGGCGGCTTGGAGTTGCAAGCCGCTTTGGGAGACTTCTTGTGCGAGGGTACAAGTTGTCAGCGCTAGTGCAGCCACCGCTCCGGCCGTTAAGATATTTCGCTGCATTGGTATGTGTTCTCCCGATCCTAACAATCGTGCCACACATCGCTGCCCCGCAATAAGAGCAGCAGACCAAATCACGCCTTCATTGTTTTTCTGGCTTCTTAAGCGGCACGGTGAGGGGCGCGTCGCCGTCGTTCAGGAAAATTACCAGCGCCCGCGCTCGCTCTGTTTGGCTGGCGTTCTTCGAGACCGCGTGTACTCCCTTGGGAGCCTCATAAAAACTTTGTCCAGGAGTATAGATCGCTTCCGATTGACCTTCCACTTGCGAACGATGGCGCCCTCCAGCACATAGCGAAGACCGGTCCATTGTGATAGTGCGCTTCCGTCTTGCCACCCGGTTTATATTCCAATTCAAGGACGGCGAGCTTGAGCTGGCTGCCATCCATGGCCGGCAAGTCCTGACGCAATAGAAAACCCGGACCTTTGGGAGTCTGGGCGTTCGGTGGTTGCTGGGCATGCAGCGCGAGCGATGCGAAGCAAATTCCGAAGATCGTGGGGAGTATTGCTGTATTCACGGTGTTTCAGCATACCAGCTTGGCTCCCCGGGCGCTTAGCTGTGCGATCCGCTCCAGAGCGCCTGCCAGGCTGGTTACTATTTTTTGCCCGATCAGCTTCTCCGTGCGGTCTAACTGTGCATCCGTAATCTCCCACAGGCAGACTAAAACCGTGAGCTCGGGGAAGCGGTCCCGGAGATCTTTCGTTATCGAGCGCGCGTGCATCACGGCTAATGGGGGTAAGGCACAAACACAGATGATGTCGGTCGCATCATCGGACGAGAACTGCTCAATCACGGACAACGGGGGCGGGTTCAACGGGAATGACATCGCTACGTAGCCCGCGCGTGCCAAAAGCTGCGAAAGCATGGCGGCGGTAACCTCGTCGGCGGCATCGCTCGCGCCAAAGCAGAGTATCCGCGCTCCCTCTGGAGCAGCCGGAACGGGCTCTTCGTGGGTTGCGGCGAGTTCTTCCACGATCTCACTGGTGCTTTCGCAGATAAACTCCATAGTGGCGTCGCGCAGTTCACTGCGGTACCGATCCTGCTCGGCCATGCTTAACGCGGTGACGATCACATCTTCATACACATCCGCTAACGGCATGGTTTTGAGCGCCGCCTGTACGACAGTCCTGGCCTCATCCATATCGAGCGCCAGCAGGCGTTGATAGAACCGCTCCGCGGGCAGCAAGACCGGCTCGTCGCCCAGCAGGATGTCGAGAAACTGCAAGTGAGGCACGTGCCTCCCGATCACCACCAGGCAAACTGTAAGCGGCGTGGAGAGGATCAGGCCAACTGGTCCCCAAAGAGCCGCCCAGAACACGGCGGCAACCAGGATAGCGAGCGATGAGATTCCGGTGTGCGCGCCATACAGCCAGGGTTCCACCACATTCGCCAGCGTCAGTTCCAATACCAAAAACAGGCCAAGAGTCAGCAGCAAGGGTGTCCAGCTATTGAAAACTGCCAAGGCCACGGCCAGAGGCAGGATGATCGCGCCTAGAGTTCCCACATATGGAATAAACCGCAGCAAAGCCCCTATGACGCCAAACAGCAGAGCGTTTGGCACGCCAATAAACCAGAGGCCAACCCCTAATAGCGTTCCGAAGCTGGAGTTTACAACCAACTGCATCAGCAGAAAACGGGTAACGCGCTGGGCCGCATCGCCCAGCGCTTTGGTTGCCAGACTTAACTGCTTTTGACCCACCAGACGGAGCAACCGGTTGCGCAGACTCTCCCGCTCAAACAGCATGAATACGGTAAAAATGGCGACGATTGCCCCAGTCTCCAGAGGCTTCAGGAAGGGACCCAAAAGCTCCGCGGCATACTGCATCAGATTGCGAGGCGGCTCAACTACACGGACTGGCAATACGGTTTGTTTTCGCGACGATAGCGGCGCGGATTGCGGCGCAGGCAACGCCTCGCTGATTTGTTGTAAGCTCGCTGAAAGCTTTGCGAACATACCCGTCTGCGAGCCCTGCAAGGCGGTCAGCTTCCGCTGAATATTGTTTTTATATTGAGGAAGCTGACCGGCCAGGCTGACCAGTTGCGTACTCACCATCCATCCCACGCTAAGCAGAATCCCGAGGGCCAGAACGACTGCCGTTAAGACGGATGGAGCGCGCCCCAACTTCAGGCTCTGCAGCCGCATCACCAGCGGCGTCAGAACAAAGGCGAAAAGTAAAGCAAGCGCAAAAGGAATCAGAATGGTCCGGGCGAAATACAGGGCGGCCATGGCAGCGGCGAAGCCCAGAAATCCAAGGGCCGAGGACGCCGTCTTGTCTGTCGTAGGTTCTGCCGGGGCGCGAACCATCCCGCCGCTAGCTATTAGAGCCTTGGGACGCCAATGAGGCCAGAGCGGCCTCTTCGTCCGGAAAGATGGCGAGTTTCTCGTTCATGCGGGTGAGTTTCAGCAGCTCAGTGACCCGCTGCGTGACTTGGAAAAGGCTGATGCCGCCGCCTGCGCCTAAGGCTTTCACGTGGCAACTGGCGATCGCTCCGAGCCCTGCGCTGTCCACGTACGGCACCGCCGACATATTCAGCAGTATTCTGCTTTTCCCTTGCGCGAGCAGTTGGTCGGTGGCTTCTCGCACCTGGGTAGAACTCTCGCCCAACGTAATTTTTCCCTGTAAATCGATCACCGGCGTGTTGCCTACACTTCTGATTTGCGCGGTTTCTGCCACTTACGGGGCTCCCTTCTTGCCAGTTCGGACTATAGCAATTTCGACACCGTTAGTTGATTGCCACTCGACTTCAGCGAGACAATTGGACGTGGACCCAACCTCTGCCGTTCCACCAGCGGAAAAGACCAGTGTGCTGGTTGTGGACGATAATCCAATAACCGGGAGATATTGAAGAGCCACATGGAGCTCCAGGAATACCGGGTAACGCTGGCTTCGAGCGGCCGGCAGGCGCTCGAGCTGATGGAGGCCGGCGCGTTCGATCTCATTCTGCTAGATCTTATGATGCCGGAGCTGGACGGCTTCGAAGTCCTGCGGCGGATGAAAGCAACGCCTTCCCTGAACACCACGCCAGTGATCATGATCTCGGCCCTGGATGAAACCAGCAGCGTGGTCCGGTGTATTCAGATGGGTGCCGAAGACTACCTGGCCAAGCCTTTCGATCCGGTACTGCTGACCGCTCGCATCCACGCTTCGCTCGAAAAGAAGCGCCTGCGGGATCGGGAGCGCATGAAGACGGCGGAGTTGGAAGGGGCCGTTGCCGAGCTGCGCAGCACTCAGGATCAACTCGTCGTACAGGAAAAGCTGGCCTCGCTGGGGGCGCTCACTGCCGGCATTGCGCACGAGATCAGAAATCCGCTCAACTTCGTGACCAACTTTGCTTCTCTTTCATCGGAGGCGCTGGCTCAACTGAAGGAAACGCTGGCAGACGATAACGCTCTGAACGAGGATGCCAGGGAACTGATCGACCAGCTTCAGCAGAATGTCCGGAAGATCGAAGAGCACGGCCAGCGGGCGGATAGAATTGTTCGCGCCATGTTGATGCATTCACGCGCTGGTTCAGGGCAGATGGAACGGGCCGATTTGAACACCATCCTCACCGATTCGGTGAATCTTGCCTATCATGGTCTGCGGGCGCGGGACAGCGGATTCAACGTCCGGATCGAGACGGATCTCGACCCGGCTCTGCAGCCCCTACTCGCCATGCCGCAGAACCTGAGCCGCGTGTTTATCAACATAGTTAACAACGCTTGTTACGCCGCTCACGAGCGAAGGGCCACGGACGGTAAACAGTTCACGCCGCAAGTACTGGTGCACAGCAAAGATCTGGGATCGGCCGCCGAGGTCCGCATTCGGGACAATGGAAACGGTATTCCGGCCGAGGCGCTGTCCAAGATCTTCAATCCCTTTTTCACGACCAAGCCGTCCGGCACGGGAACCGGTTTGGGGCTATCGATCAGTTACGACATCGTCGTTCGCGAGCACAAGGGTGAGCTTTTGATCGAAAGCAAGCCGGGTGAGTTCACAGAGTTCACGATCGTATTGCCACGAGATGGAGAAGCCAGTTAACCAACCTATGTCGATTTTGATCGTCGATGACGAATCCGATCTGGAGCTGTTGGTGCGGCAAAAATTCAGGCGCCAGATCGCCTCCGGCGAGATGCAGCTTACTTTCGCTCTCAACGGCGAGGAAGCGCTCGAAAAGCTCGGAAGCGATCACGCGCTGGATATCATCGTGAGCGATATCAACATGCCGGTGATGGACGGGCTAACGCTGCTTTCCCATTTGATCGAGTATCCCCGTCCAGTCCGAGCCATCATTGTTTCCGCTTACGACGATATGCCGAATATCCGAACGGCGATGAACCGCGGCGCTTACGATTTTTTAACCAAGCCGCTGGATTTCGCGGATCTCGAAACGACTCTGGAGAAGACGCGGCGCGAACTGGAGACGATTCGCGCCGGCATGGAAGCGCGGGAGAGCCTGACTGCGCTGCATGCCGAACTGGACATCGCCATGCGTATCCAGCAGGCTATTCTGCCGGAGACGATTACCGGCCATAAAGCCTTCGAGATTAGCGCAAGCATGGTTCCGGCACGGCAGGTAAGCGGCGATTTCTACGATTTTTTCCTGATCGATGCGAACCGGCTGGGCGTTTGCGTCGGAGATGTTTCCGGAAAGGGGATCCCCGCGGCCCTTTTCATGGCGGTGAGCCGCACTCTGCTGCGGGCCACCGCGCTGCATGGCGGAACCCCTGGCGAGTGCCTAGTCCACGTCAATGACGTGCTGCTGCGCCAGAGCAAGGGCGAGTTGTTCGTAACACTTTTCTACGCAATCCTCGATCTCCGGACGGGCGGCCTGGATTTCTGCTCCGGCGGGCAGACTGCTCCGTGTGTGTTGACCCGCACCGGGCAGGTACAATTCCTTCGCGAGCCCCGCGGCTTCATGCTGGGTTTGTTCGAAGACGCGACGTTCACCGCCGGACACACCCGCCTCAACCCAGGGGACGCGCTCGTTCTCTATACCGACGGAGTTAGCGAAGCTCAGGACGAAGCGGCGCGCTTTTATACCGAAGAACGATTGACAGCCGCTTTGGCGGAGCTACGGGACGTTCCGGCGGAACGTATCGTGAACCATATTTTCCTGGACGTGAACAGGTTTGTTAAAGGCTATCCGCAAACGGACGACATCACGGTGGTGGCCTTGCGTTATTGCGGGGCGGGGAACGACGAATGAGGCTGTAAAGCGTCCAGCAGGATCTCGACAGCGCGCTCGATCTCATCTTCCGTGTTGTAGTAATGCGGAGAAATCCTCAATATCGTGGACGCGCCTTTCTCGTCCATGTCGATAACGCCAGACTGACGGTCCGAAACACTGGTATTTACGCCGCGATTGCGGAGAGCGCGCTTTATATCGTTGGAATTATAACCCGTGATGACGGCCGAGACGATGCCACAAAGTTGCCGTCCGCGATCCAGGACGCGCGCATCCGTTTTTTCGATAAGCAGCTTGCGGGTGTACTGGGCCAGCGCTGCCGCTCGCTCAAAGGCAATAGGTCCGACCTGTAAGGCATAGCGCGCGGCTTCTCCAAGGCCAAGCACCAGCGCATACGCGAACTCCCAGTTCTCGAATCTGCGAGCGCTATCGGCCAATCGGTACTCGTTCGCTTCGGTCCAATCGGCGCCACGCATGTCGATATATAACGGCGCATGGCCGCGCTCCAATGCGCGATCGGAAACATACAGGAAGCCAATGCCGCGCGGTCCACGCAGAAACTTGCGCGCGGTCGCGGCCAGATAATCGCAAGGCAATCCACCGGCATCGATCGGGAGTTGTCCCACGGCCTGGCAGGCATCCACTAGGAAGGGAACGCCTGCCTCCTCGCACTCGCGGCCGATCGCCTCCACGTCCTGAACGAGACCGGAATTCGTGGGCACCCAGGTGACCGACACCAGCCTGATACGGCGGCTGCGCAACAACTCGCGTACGCTCTGCGGGTCCACTCCGCCTTCCGGCAGATCGTTGGCGCGAACCACCTCGACCCCGAGCCGGGTGGACAGCGACAAGTACATGAGCTGGTTCGAAGGATAATCGGCACGGCTCGTGAGGATCACATCGCCTCTCGCAAAGTCAAACGCGCTGAGAGCCTGTGCAACGGCTACCGTCGCGTTTTCGACGATCGCGATGTTGCGGACCGGGGCTCCGATCATCTGCCCTACTGCGTCGTAAGCTGCATTCACTTGATCCGGGATATTTTCGGCGGCCTCATACCCGCCTAGCGCGCTCTCCATAATCAGATGCGAGATCATCGCGGTGACCACCGGTTGCGGCATGAAGGCAGCTCCAGCGTTGTTCAGGTGAATTCGCCGCTCGCAGCCTGGTGTATCGGCGCGCCACCGCGCTAGTTCGCCGGATTGGACCATCCTACTCAGCATATGCTGGTAATGGACCCCCGCGTTGATCGATCTCCACACCCATACCAACGAATCCGACGGTTCCTACTCACCGGAGGAGTTAGTTCGCTCCGCTATCGAGAATGGACTCGAAGCTCTGGCCATTTCGGACCACGACACCTTCGCCGGCTATGATCAAGCGTCCGCACTGGCTCATGCACACGGCCTGGATCTGGTTTGCGGTATCGAGTTGAGTACACGCATGGCTACCGGAAGATCGTCGACCAAGAACGTGCACCTGCTTGGCTACTTTCTGCATGAGCCTCCTTCGTTCTCCTTCCGGGAGTGGCTTGCCGAAATTCTGAGTGCACGCCGCGCCCGCAATCAACAACTGATTGACCGGTTGAAGGAGCGCGGGGTCGCAATCGAGTTGCACGAGGTAGAAGCTCTGGGGCGCAGCCTGACAGGCCGGCCGCATTTCGCGCGTTTGCTCGTTCAAAAGGGTTATGCGGTGGATTCCGATCAGGCCTTTCGCAATTATCTCGCCGAGTCGGCGCCTACTTTCGTCGAGCGGGACACGCCGCATCTCGCATTCGCAATCCAACAGATCATCGCAGGCGGCGGGATTCCGGTGGTCGCTCATCCGATCCGTTTGGGTGTAAGAGATTTTTCACAGGAAGAAGCGCTCATCGTCGAGATGCAGGGCATGGGGCTGTGCGGCCTGGAAGCGTATCACTCCGATCACAACGCCCACGATATTCAGCGCTATCTCGCATTGGCGCTGAAGTATGGAATGGCGGTATCGGGCGGATCGGATTTCCACGGGAATGCCAAGCCGCACATCCGGCTCGGAACGGGATACAACGGGAACTTGCATATTCCTCGCGAAGTGTTGACCCGGTTGCGCGAGAGCGCGGGCCCAGCGCGTTAGAATGGCTGCATCCTATATGCGTATCCCCGCCATTCCTCGGTTTGCCCTCAGTCTGATTGCCGGGTGCCTTGCCGCTCACGCGCAAGAGCGTCCGGCTCCGAAACCGCCCGAGTTCGATATTAAGGCCCACTACACCAAGTACGAATATCCAATCGCGATGCGCGACGGGAAGAAACTGTTCACGTCGGTGTATGCGCCGAAAGATTCGTCGCACTCGTATCCGTTCCTGATGATGCGCACTCCCTATAGCGTCGCGCCGTATGGAGTGGACCGCTATCCCGACCGCCTGGGTCCATCCCTCAAATTTGCGCAGGAAGGCTACATCTTTGTGTACCAGGACGTGCGCGGCCGGTACATGTCCCAGGGTAGTTTTATTGAAATGCACCCCCACATCGATCGCAAAGCATCCGCAACCGACACGGATGAAAGCACCGATACCTACGACACGATCGAATGGCTGCTGAAGCACGTACCCAATCACAACGGCAAAGTGGGGATCTGGGGTATCTCGTATCCCGGCTATTACACTTCGGCGAGCATCATCGATTCGCATCCGGCACTCAAGGCGGCATCGCCGCAGGCTCCCATGACGGATCTTTTTATGGGCGACGATGCCTATCACGGCGGAGCCTTCATGCTGTCGGCGAACTTCGGGTTTTACAGTTCTTTCAAGCCGCAGTCTGAGCCGGCTCCGCCTGCCGCCAGAGTGCCCTTCGAATACAAGTCGCAAAGCGCCTACGACTTTTTTCTCGAGATGGGTTCTCTTGCGAACGCCAGCGAACGTTATTTCAAGAACGACAGTTGGATGTGGAACGATCAGTTGAAGCACGCCACCTACGACGAATATTGGAAGCAGCGCGACCTCAGCCGCCACATGAAGAACATCAGATGCGCGGTGATGACGGTGGGCGGCTGGTTCGATGCCGAGGATTTGTCGGGTCCTTTCAAAACGTACCGCGCGATCGAAGAGCACAATCCCGGAATCACGAATATGCTCGTGATTGGGCCGTGGGTGCACGGCGGCTGGGCGCGGCAGGATGGAGACCGGCTTGGCCATGTGAGCTTTGCCGCGAAAACGGGCGAATACTTCCGAGACAATATTCAGTTGCCGTTTTTCGAGCAGTACCTGAAGGGCAAGACGGATGCGAAGCTGCCGGAAGCGTATGTATTCGA
Source organism: Bryobacteraceae bacterium (assembly GCA_051000095.1). Classification (GTDB taxonomy): domain Bacteria; phylum Acidobacteriota; class Terriglobia; order Bryobacterales; family Bryobacteraceae; genus JBBSHP01. The sequence goes on from JBPCOQ010000040.1 coordinate 23,129, forward strand.
GACGGGAACCAACGTCTGGCGGAAGTACGATTCTTGGCCGCCCAAAAGCACGCTGGCCAGGACTCTATATTTCGGAGCCAACGGAAAGCTGTCGTTCGATGCGCCAGTCGACGATCGCGGATCTTTTGACGAGTACATCAGCGACCCGGCCAAGCCGGTTCCCTTCGTCCCTTATACGGCTCTCGGTGTTCCCCAAGAGTACATGGTCAGCGACCAGCGATTCGCCGCAAGCCGAACGGATGTCCTGGTGTATCAGACCGAGCCATTGAGCGATGATGTGACAATCTCCGGCCCCGTAGCGCCACACTTGCACGTTTCGACCACGGGCACGGATGCCGATTGGGTGGTGAAGCTGATCGACGTGTATCCGTTCGATTATCCGGACAACAATCCCAATCCGGACGGAATGAAGATGGGGGGATACCAGCAGCTAATACGCGGCGAGCCGATGCGTGGCAAATTCCGTAACAGCTTCGAGAAGCCGGAGCCATTCTCGCCGGGCAAGTTAGCCGAAGTAAAGTTCACCATGCCCGACGTCAACCACACATTCCGGCGCGGCCATCGGATCATGGTGCAAGTGCAAAGCTCCTGGTTCCCGCTGGTGGATCGCAATCCGCAGAAGTTCCTGGATATTCCCAACGCGAAGGCGGTGGATTTCCAGAAGGCCACGCAGCGGGTGTACCGCTCGCGCACGGCGCCGTCGGGGATTGCAGTAAATGTGCTGGAGCCGACGGAGCCTGTGACGTCGACGAGGTAACTCCATGTCCAGCCAGCCGAATGTTCTTATTACACCTGAGGAGTACTTGGTTCTCGAGCGCGAAGCGGAGTTCAAGAGCGAGTACTTCGACGGCGAGATCTTCGCGATGGCGGGGGTAGGGCGCAAGCATAATCTGCTTGCCAGCCGCGGGATCTTCATCATTGAAGGGGCGTTTCGTGACCGCGATTGCGAAGTGTATGGAAGCGACATGCGGGTGTGTGTATTGCCGTCAACCGGCCTCTACACTTATCCCGATATTTCGGCTGTTTGCGGTGAACCCCGCTTTCTAGATAACCAATTCGACACGCTACTCAACCCGAAGGCCATCATCGAAGTGCTTTCACCATCGACAGAAGCCTACGACCGCGGACGCAAGTTTCAGCGCTACAAAGGCATCGCCTCTCTTGCGCAGTATGTCCTGATTTCGAGCGAGCGCGTTCTGGTAGAGGTGTTCACGGCCGGCAACTATGGTGTGTGGACCCCGAAGGTGCTGTCGCTTCCAGAAGAGGCCGTCGAGATCGCCTCCATCGAATGCTCGTTTACCATCGCGGATCTCTACCAGAAGACGGGATTGCTTCCCACATAGAGAGCGTCATGTCCAGCCAGCCGAATATTTTTGTTACTCCCGAGCGGTACATGGGCCTCGAGCGCAAAGCGGAGTTCAAAAGCGAGTACTTCGATGGCGAGATCTTCGCGATGGCGGGTGCCGGGCGGAAGCACAATCTGCTTGCTGGCCGCGCGTTCGCCATCATTGAAGTTGCCTTTCGGGACCGCGATTGCGAAGTCTACGGCAGCGACATGCGAGTTTGCGTTTCGCCATCCACAGGTCTCTACACCTATCCTGACATTTCCGCTGTTTGCGGCGAACCGAGTTTCCTCGATGGTGAACTCGACACGCTACTCAACCCGAAGGTCCTCATCGAAGTGCTTTCACCAACGACCGAAGCCTACGACCGCGGACGCAAGTTTCAGCGCTACAAAGGCATCGCCTCTCTTGCGCAGTACGTGCTGATTGCAAGCGCGAGCGTTCAGGTAGAGGTGTTCACGTTCGGCAACAATGGCTTGTGGACTCCAAAGGTGCTGTCGCTTCCAGAAGAGAGCGTCGAGATCGCCTCCATCGAATGCTCGTTCACCATCGCGGATCTCTACCAGAAGACGGGATTGCTTCCCACATAGAGAGCGTCATGTCCAGCCAGCCGAATATTTCTATTAGTCCCGAGCAGTACCTGGATCTCGAGCGGAAAGCGGAGTTCAAAAGCGAGTACTTCGACGGCGAGATCTTCGCGATGGCCGGGGCGGGGCGGAAAGCATAATCTGCTGGCTGGGAATGCGTTCGCTGTAATTCGATTTGCCTTTCGCGACCGCGATTGCGAAGTCTATGGCAGCGACATACGGGTATGCGTATTACCGTCCACCGGCCTTTACGCTTATCCCGATATTTCGGCTGTTTGCGATAAACCCCGTTTCCTCGATAGCCAGTTCGACACGCTTCTCAACCCGAAGGCCATCATCGAAGTGCTTTCACCATCGACAGAAGCCTACGACCGCGGACGCAAGTTTCAGCGCTACAAAGGCATCGCCTCTCTTGCACAGTACGTCCGATCACCGTGCCACCGCTGATCCGGTTGTTCGGAGCCAGATTCAACCACGACACAAATCGGACCTCCGTTTCCCACGGGCTCATGTCAGCGCCGATCTCCGCTAGGATTGTTTGGGCGTCAGCACGTTGATCCCACGGCACGTGCGCAAGCGCATCCACCTTGGTCAGATCCACGCCGCTGATCCGGTAGACTTCGTTCCGCAGATCGAAATGCTCCGGTACGTTGCCACGCGTGCGTACCGCATCAATGCCGACGGCGATGTTGGCCGCACACCGTCCGCACACCGCTGCAATGGCGAAAGAATGCACGCAAGGCCTTGGCACAGGTGGCCACCGACACACGGCCCCAACCTCGCTTTCCGTTGCTGGCCAGAAACGCATCCCACAGCTTCAGGCAAACATCGTCGAAAGAACGATTCTGCTCGCCATGCCAGCCCCGAGCGCGGATGGTGACCGCGGACCAACCGCGCTCGTCGTGCTGGTAGGGCGGCAAAGCTGGCCAGCCGGTCGGCAAAAGGTAGGGTCGCCCGGAGTGGGCAAGACGCATCTGGCGGTAACGCTTAGTCGAAGCAGGGATTCAGCCGGGGCAAGCGGCGTATTTCATGACAGCGCACGAGCTGGTGACGGACCTCGGGCGTGCGTATCGGGAAGGTCGGCTGGACCGGCGGCTGCGGATTTACTTGGCTCCTAAGATGTTGGTGATCGACGAGATGGGTTATTTGCCGCTGGATGAGATGGGCGCGACGATCTTCTTCCAACTCGTGAGCGCGCGGTATGAGCAAGGCAGCATTATTCTGACATCGAATAAGAGCTATGGCGAGTGGGGATCGATCTTCGGGGATCCGATTATTCGACGACGGTGAACATTCGTGGGGAAAGCTACAGGTTGAAAGAACGGCGGAAGGCCGGGTTGTTGCCGGCGCGGGAGGGCGAGGAAGAGAGCGCGCTTTCCCGTGCCCCGGTCTCCACTGCGCTCAAAACGCGCCAGAAAACGGCGCTGGATTCCGCTCCGGCCGGGCCACGGAAAGCGGGTACTGAGGGTTCTGGGGTGGAGCATTTTTCGACCGGCGAAATGGGGAAATTTCAACCGGCGTTGACACACTTGCCCAGATCGCCTTCCTTGCATGCTGTTCCCACTACCCCGGTGGATCGAATCGGGTGCTCGTTGGTTGACGAGTTGCGCGGTCCCGCGCGGGCTTCTTCCCTGTCCGTGCAGCCTTCCCGTTTCTCAGACGCGTCGGCATGCTTGCGTGCGCAAGCGCATCCACATCTTCACTGTCGAGGCCTGCTCGGGCTTTACACGCGTTACGGCCTGCAAGGTTGCTCACCCACCTTCCGTGGGTTTTATCGCGAGGCTCCGCCCTTGCCGGTTTCCCGGCTCGAACGCTCGCAAGCTATCAAGTCCAACCAACAACTACTTGAGTGGGGCCTTCTCCCACTGGTGATCTGCCCCTGGTGCGCGCTGAGAAATGCAGGCTAAAGGCTGGCTGGAGGCTGTCGATAGTAGGTTGAGTGCCTGATTATCTGCAATCGCGCATCGCCTTTCTGCGCAGGGTTCAGAACCCGGATGGTGGCTGGGGCTATTTTCCGGGAAAAGCCTCTTGGCTAGAGCCGACCGCTTACGCCATCTTAGCCCTGCATGGCCTGTCTGGGGCCGGGGCGGCTACGGAGCGGGCTTGGGCGGCGATATCTACTTGGCAATTGCCGGACGGTGGCTGGCGGCCTTCGGCTCAGATTGGCGGGGCGACTTGGGTGACTGCCCTGGCGTTGACGGTTTGCTGTGCCCGGCAGGTTTATGGAGACCGCTTGGAACGCACGTTGGGGTGGCTGAAGCGCATGGAGGGGGCTGAATCCAGCTTGCCGATGCGCGCGGCATCCTTCTTTCATCTGCTGAAGACGGATGTGGATGTGAGTCACAAAGCCTGGCCGTGGCGTCCGGGAACTGCATCCTGGATTGAACCGACTGCGCAGGCACTGATCGCTTTGAAGAAGATTCCGGAGCAGTATCGAAGTCGTCATATTGCATATCGCATCCGGGAAGGAGAAGACATGATCCTGGCCCGGCGCGATCGGGATGGAGGGTGGAACAGCGGAAATCCGAACGTGCTGAAGACTGATCTGCCATCGTACCCGGAGACGACGGCGATCGCTCTCCTGGGGCTCCAAGGACGGGGTGGCCGCGAACTGATAGAGGCGGGTAGGCAATTCGGGGTGAAGTCGAAGTCATCGCTGGCAAACGCCTGGTTGGCGATTGCGTTGCGCTGTTATGGTGAGAGCTGTCCTGTGCCCGGGAACGCGCGTGAATCGCGGGACACTATGCTGGCGGCTCTCGAAGCGCTCGGACATCCGGAAGGAAACTACCGGTTGGTGCGAGTATGACTCGGCGGAAATTCATTCCAATGGCTGGTATAACAGCCGGGGCGGGCTATCTCGCGCTACGCGGCACGGGCCAGGCGAAGTTGGCAGAGGGCCCCCCGGGCAAATCGGCGGTAGCGATCATCCGCGCACGATCTTACTCAGAAGACTTGGCGGCCAAGATGGCGCAAGGTGTCCGAGAGTGCGGGCTCGATGTGCGGGGCAAACGGGTCCTGCTGAAGCCCAATCTGGTGGAGTTTGACTCCTCGACTGTGATCAACACGGATGCTTCGATTGTTGTGGCCGCACTCGAGCTGTTTCGGAGCCTGGGCGCGGCGGAAGTTCGGATTGGGGAAGGGCCAGGACACCGGCGCGACACTTACGATCTGGCGTCGGAAGCGAAATACCGGTCCAGCATTCTCAGATTCGATGATCTGTTCATCGACCTGAACCGGGATGACGTATCGCGGGTTAAGGGTTTTGCGAACGAGAGCGATTTCTATTTTCCGAACGTGGCGCTCCGAGCCGATCTGATCGTGTCGCTCGCCAAGATGAAAACGCATCATTGGGCGGGAGTGACGCTGGCAATGAAGAATCTGTTTGGGCTGGTACCCGGCTCGGTGTACGGTTGGCCGAAGAACAAGCTGCACTATATTGGCATTCCAGAGTCGATCGTGGCTCTCAACCGGCAGTTTCCGAAGACGTTCGCCATTGTCGATGGGATCGTTGGGATGGAAGGCAACGGCCCGATTCAAGGTACGCCAAAAGCGGCTGGCGTGCTGGTGATGGGGCGCGATCTGGTAGCGGTGGATGCAACGTGCTGCCGGATTATGGGTATCGATCCGGCCCGGGTGGAATACATGCGGATGGCGGCGGCGCTGGGGCATCTAGCGGGTGACCGGATCGAGCAACGCGGGGAGACCGTGGAGAGTGTGAAGACCAGTTGGCGAATGGCGCCGGGGTTTGCCGGTTGACCTACTTCAGATGTTGAGCTACACAAGAGGCGGCAGGTCCTCGCGTTCCACGAGCAGGCGTATCGATCGCGCTTGCCAGGGAGTGCGGTCGATCAGACCATTGGCTTCCAGCGTCAGCACCATCTGGTGAACTGAAGGCGGGGTGACACGAAAGTACCTCTGCATATCCGCTTCCGAGGGAGCTTGACTATGGAGCTTGGTGTAGTGATAAATGAAAGCCAGGTATTGACCCTGCTTCTGCGTGTATGGTTTCCGAGCCACTGAGGGGTGATTCCAGTCTAGAACGGATTTTCGTCCTGGTCCGGCGACCCGCTGAGATATACGATTCTCGCCGGCTTCGCATCCATGCGCGGATGGCGCACCAGGAATCCGCTTGGCCGGTCAAATAGTGTGACCTTGGGCTCGGCCTCGCAGCGGCGCGCGTTGAACCGGTATCTTTCAAACTGCCGGAGGAAGGGTTGGGCTCCACAACCTGGAGTCAGGCACTCGCGCTTGCCGGGTTTGGGACACTGCCCGAAGCACAGGCGGCCGCGGTAAGCGCCGGTCGGATATTCAAGAACGTGCACGTCCACCTGATGATGTGCCGGGCCTCCGTACGGAGTGTCCTGGACAAACGCCAGCCCGCGATGAAGCGCTTTCTTCAGCGCCTGAAGCTTGCCTAAGTCTGATGTCCAAACCGCGAGATCCAGGTCGCCGAGCCCGCTCATGGCCACCGCGATCGACTGCGCGGCCCACCGGAAGAGACACTGCCGCCCCAGCATCCGCACGTTTTGTTCGTCGATGTCCGCGTTTGAGGGATGCTGGAACTGATCCTGGTGAGCCCAAGCGAATTCGGCATCGTCAGGGCTCAAAAATTCAGCCGGGTCGATCTCGACGAGCAAGTCCGGGATTTCCGGCTTGTCCGGCCACGGATGATCCGGGTTCAGATCTGAGCCGATTTCTCTGCTCATAAAAAATAGTACCCACTCGCGCGATCTCAAGCTGATTCAGCTTGAGATCCGGTCACCTTTGTCCGCCTATGGAGGCTAAGATCTCATTAGAATGGTACGTCGTCGTCCGTAATCCCTTGATCAAAACTCGTGTCTTCTGCTGGCTTGGGACGTTGGGCGCTACGTGGCATGGACACAGGCTGTGGCGAGCCAAAGCCTTCGTCGCGCTCCGGACCACCGCCACTCTCTCCCCCCCCTCCACTCAGCAGGATAACGTCCTGCGCAAAGCAGGCGACCTCTGTAAAGTACTGCTTCTTGCCATCTTTGTCATCGTAAGTGCGGGTCTGAAGCCGGCCCTCCACGTAGACCTGCTTGCCCTTCGTCAGATAATTCGCCAGGTTGTCGGCCTTGAAAACGACGACATTGGCCCAGTCGGTTTCATCCTTCCAGTCGCCGGTCTGTGAATCCTTGGTACGCCGGTTGGTCGCCACCGAAAATTTCGTCACCGCTACTCCGGAAGGACTGAACTTTGTCTCGGCGTCTTTGCCCAGATGCCCGATGAGAATGACTTTATTCACGCTGCGCGATGCCATATGGCAGCAATGTAGCACAAATCCGGATACACGAACCTCGGCACCAGCACTATTACTGTTAGCGCGATCAATTTTCCGCTTGCAACGAGTCTACAAGGATGTAAAATGGTGACACTTCGTAGCGGTTGGAACAGAATGCAGATACCCTGTTGTTCGAGTCCGTTCTGGCGGGTTGGGCGCTGGAGTATTGGCGCTCTGCTCCTGAGTTGTCTAGGTGTCCGGGCGCAAGTCCCGATGACCGGATCCGGACCTGGGCTGGCCGTGAATATCTTCAACTCCGATATGGCCGTCCTGGAGGCCGGTGAAGATCGTAAAGACCTTCCGTGCACGGTAACTCCCGCGAAGCCGCAATTGGGATTCGATCTGCGATTCCACGCGGGCTATGAAGTTGCCGTTCCGCTGCGCGAGCTGGCGGGTTCAGAGAACATGCTCACCATCGTTTTTCGTGTGACCGCTGCAGCTCAAAAGGATCAACCTCTGTACTTCGCACAGCGTCTACGCGTCCCTAGCATTGAAGCGGAGGCCAAAGGCGACGCCTCGCTTCAGGGCGCCTACGAGCTCGGTGAAGGCAATTACCATGTCGACTGGCTGATGCGGGACCGGAGTGAGCGCGTTTGCTCGTCATCCTGGGACACCGAGGCCGCGCTGAGTCCCAAAGAGAAACCCATGGCGCTCGCGATCAGCCCTGGAGTGGTGCAGCGCTTTGATTTTGAGCAGTTCAAAGAAGAGCCGCCCATCCAGCGTGCTCAAAACGAGCCTCCGCTCAATGTGAAGGTTCTCGTGAATTTCGCGCCGCAAAACTCGCTGTCGGCCGCCCTGCAGCCGCTTGACACCAGCGCTTTGGTTTCCATCCTCCGCTCGATTTCCCGCGAGCCCCGCATCGGGCGCTTCTCCATCACCGCTTTCAATATGCAGGAACAGAAGGTTCTGTACCGGCAGGAGGGTGCCAACACCATTGATTTCCCGGCTCTCGGGCAAGCGCTTACCAGCCTGAGTCTCGGAACCGTCGATCTCAAACAGCTCGGCGAGAAGCATGGCGACACCCAATTCCTTAGCTCGTTGATTCAAAAGGAGGTAGGAGGACCGAACGTGCATCCCGATGCGTTGATATTTGCCGGGCCAAAAGTCTTGCTGGACGCCAATGTATCCCAGGATACGTTGAAGCAAATGGGTGAAGTCGATTTTCCCGTCTTTTATATGAATTACAATCTGAATCCGCAGGCTGTGCCCTGGAAAGATGCCATCAGTCATACAGTCAAGTTCTTTCGGGGGTACGAGTACACCATCAGCAAGCCAAGGGATCTATGGTTTGCGGTGTCGGAAATGGTGACCCGTATTGTAAAATCAAGGAACGGAAGGCCGATTTCATCCATCTCTAGTCAATAGAATGCTTCTTTCTCGCTTTGTTACGTCGTTGACACTAATGGCGCTCGGCAGCACGTGCGCCAGCGGTCAGACGAAATTTCAGCATTACCGGAACAGTCTTGCGCCCTATGTCGTGTCACCACAGCGAATTGTGGATCGCATGCTGGAGCTTGCGGACCTGAAGCCCAACGAGACGCTGTACGATTTGGGGAGCGGCGACGGCCGGATCGTCATTACAGCAGCGCAGCGCTTCCATGCGAAGGCTGTGGGGGTGGAAATTTCCGATGCGCTCGTCAGATCCACCAACGATAAGATTGCGAAGCTTGGACTGCAGAACCTCGCGAGCATCATTCATAGGGACATGCTGCAGGTGGACCTCAGCCCCGCCGATGTGGTCACGATCTATTTGATGACCGGGTCGAACGAGATCTTACGCCCTAACCTTGAGAAGTACCTGAAGCCGGGTGCCAGGGTTGTCTCGCACGAGTACGTAATCCCGGGCTGGAAGCCAAAGTTAGTGGAGCGAGCGGACGAAGACGATCTCCACGGCCACGTGCTCTACTTGTACGCGATTCCGGCCAAGAAGTAGCGTGGCACAGGCACCCTCGAAGATACTTACGCGGGAGCTGGCAGTTGTTGGTCTAGCAAAGCCCGGACATCCAGTCCGAGCTGTCCGAACTCCTTCAGCATTCGCTTGAACTTCGGACCAGCGTGCGTTCGTTGGGCGGCGCCGGCCCCTTCTCCTGATAATCAACTTGGTTGTGCAGCACTAGCCAGATGATCTTGGCCATCCGATGAGCCACTGCCCAAACCGCGCCCTTACCTTCGATTCTGGGTTTGAGCCGGGCAAATAGACCGGCGAAGAAGGTTTGTTTTGTGTGAATCGCGGCCCAGGCAATCTGGCATAGCAAGCGTCTCAGAAAGCGGTTCCCTTTGGCCGAGCGATGGCTATAACAGACCCCCGCCGATTCCTGATTGCCGGGACACACTCCCACCCAAGACGCAAATCGTTCCGCGCTAGCGAAAGCAGCTGCCCGGGGCCCAATCTCCGAGAGCAGTTCCTGCGCCGCATACAGGTCCACTCCCAGAATCTGGCTTAACCGGTGTAGAGCGGGCAAGTGTTCCTTCATCGCCTCCGCTAAAGCTTGATTGATTTCCTCGACCTGCCGCCGTAACAGCCGCACCTGATCCATGTGTTGTTTCAGCAACAGCCGGTAGACCGGTTCCAACTGCCCGGCCAAGGCTTCCTTCAGTTGCTCCTGTTTCCGGCGCAGCACGCCCCGCGCTTGCTCTACTAACAGATCCACATCGCTTACTCCCTGCGCAATCTGCTCCAGCATGGCCCAGCCACTCACTCCAAACACGTCGCTGGCCACCGTCGTGAGCTTGATACCACCCTGCTCTAGCAGCCCTTCCACCTGATTGCGGACCACCGTAATCTTGCCCTTCAAGTCCACCCGCGTCCGGGTCAGCCAGCGCCAACTCCTCTGCTCGGCGCCCGGCACGAAGCTCTCCTCCAGATCCCCAGAGCACCACCGATCCGCCAGTCTCTGCGCATCCCGAAAATCCCACTTGCGCCCTCGCGGCGCCCGGGTCTTTAAAGGATGGGTCAGGTGCGTCTTATAATGCGGCTCTAAGCCATACCAAACCGGCCGCCAATATTGCGCAGTCGATTCCACGCTTGCGTGCGTAACCGCATCACCACCTCAGCCACTCCCTCACTCTGCAACCAAGCACTCAGGTGCTCGATCTCAATGCGGCTGGTGCCGAACTTTCGCTTTCGATATTCAATATCCTCTCCCGATTGCCGGCGGATCACTACCGCCAACATCTTCTTGTGCACATCTATGCCTGCCACGAAACGATATACTGGTTCCATATTGGTCTCCTGGTGATCGCTTGCGGCGGAGGACCGGTCTCTTTAAATCAGTCACCCTCACAGGTTCTCCCGGCGATTGTGATCGCCAGGACCCCCAACGATCGTTCCGGTCCGCGGTCCCAGATCAAACATTCTTACAGCCTCGACACATCCAATGCCTGTGACAACCTCTACTGCCGCAGCGATCTAATACCATTTTCATCCCCATCGTTGTGCGGAACGCAATAGGAACATTCTTGCCGGCACGTTTTTGAACTCAGAACCGCCCCGAAAAATTCAGCGTAACAAACAAGATTTATTAGTACGCGCCTTGAGCGACCGTTGCCGATCAGAATGTTTTGGATATACGGCCGAATCTCATTTCAAACCGTCTAGAAACTCGCGAGCGACTTCGGCCACCTGACGGTGCTTGCCGTCCACTTGATAGTTCAGCTTCTGCATTTTCTCGTCGGAGAATTTGCCAGAGAGCTGAGATAACGCTTCCTGCAACCCGGGCGTTGCGGCGAGCGTGTCGGACCGCGCCACGATGCAGGCCTGGTACGGCGGAAACGCGTGCTTGTCGTCCTTCAAGACTTTCACGTCGAGTACCGTAAGCATCCCATCGGTAGTGCTGGATGCCACCATACTCACTTGATTCTGCTTGAGCGCTGTGTAGAGCAGGCCCAGATCCATGGTCTTGGGAGGGGCGGTCCAATGGATGTTATAGCCGCTGTTCAAAGTTCCGTATCCATCCGGCCGCTGCATGAACTCGTAACCGGCCCCCAGCGCGAAACCAGACGGATCATTCGCGGCGTCGGTGAGCGTTTCTAAATGACGGTTGTGCGCATCGCTGCCTCGAACGGTCATCGCGAAGGTATTGTTGAATCCGAGCGGCTCCAGCCACTGCAGATGCATGCCTGCCAGGTATTCGGTGCGGACACGATCGAAAACGACACCCGGATCTGCGATCGGATCGTGTTTCAACACGTTGGTGAATGCCGTGCCCGTGTACTCGGGATACATGTCGATCTCTTTGTTGTTCAGCGCCTGTTCCGCTAACAGGGTGCCACCTAAATTCAGCTTGCGCTCAACCTTTAGATGCTGCGGACCACGCTCGATCTGTTGGGCTATGATCTCCCCCAGCAGGACCTGCTCGGTGAAGTTCTTAGAACCAACCACGACACGCTTTGCATGAGAGCAGCCCGCCAGCGATGTAACAGCGATCAGGCAACTGTAAATTTTCGTTCGATCCAACCCAATCCTCCATCTGAGATAAGCGCCAGTAAAGCCGCGGGCACGGCACCGGCCAGGATTTGCGTGGTATCGACGGACGCAATTCCTCGAAAGATAAAGACACCCAGCCCCCCGCCTCCGATCGCGGCGGCGATGGTCGCAGTCCCAATAGTTGTCACCGTTGCGACGCGAAGTCCAACGAGTATGGTTCGCGCGGCGAGTGGAATTTCGACCTGCAACAGCATCTGCCGGCCCGTCATCCCCATCGCGATCGCCGATTCGCGAACCGCCGAATCGACTGACAAGATCCCCACCAATGTATTGCGAAGAATGGGAAGCAGAGCGTACAGAATGAGCGCCACGATAGCGGTTCGCTTTCCGATCCCACCGATGAGCGGGATCGGGATCAGGAATCCGAACAACGCCAAGCTGGGTATGGTTTGCATCACGCTGGCAAAGCCGAGCACCCATCCCCGCCATGCGGCCTTTCGCGTCAGCAGAATCCCTACAGGTACGCCAATGGCGACAGCTATTGAGATCGAAATCGCGACCAGCACCAAATGTTCCAACGTTAGCTCGATGATATCGCTTGTAAGGCCGGCGCGCATCAGATACGTGGCTCTTCGAGACAAGCCAGAAAGGCTTTAGCTTCCGGGTGAACGGATTGGACGAACTCCGCCGGCGTGGCAAGCACGTCAAGTTTTCCGCGGTGCAGCAGCCCGATGCGGGTCCCCAGCCGCAAAGCTTCGCGCACATCGTGGGTGACGAATAGCGAGGTCTTGCCGAATGCGCGCCTCAGTTCCAGAAATTGGTTTTGCAACTCCAGGCGAGTCACTGGATCGAGCGCGCCGAAGGGCTCATCGAATAACAGCAGCGCCGGATCGGCGGCCAGGGCGCGCGCCACTCCCACCCGCTGCCTCTGCCCTCCGGAAAGCTGGCGCGGGTACCGGGCTGCGAACTGGAGTGGGTCCAGATCTACCTGCCGGAGCAATTCATCGGTTCGGGATTCGACGCGCTCCTGCGTCCAGCGTTCCAGCTTTGGGACCAGCGCCACGTTCTGTTTTACCGTGAAGTGCGGGAACAGTCCGACCTCCTGAATCACGTACCCGATGCTGCGCCGCAGCCGGATCGGGTCCCACGCCGTGGTCTCGCGCCCTTGTACGAGAACCTGGCCTCTGGTCGGAGCGAGCAGCCCATTCACCATCTTCAGCGCGGTAGTTTTCCCGGAACCGCTGCGGCCCAACAGGACCAGGATCTCACCGGAGGTTACCTGGAGGTTGAGGTTGTCGAGGATCTGGTTTGTGCCCACCGTGTAGGAGGCATTTCGAAATTCGATTACGGGATCAGATCGCAATCCAAAGGCTCTCCGCGAAAGGCCATTCCTGGTCGACCCACTTGGCCTCAGCCCGAAAACCGGCATCGGCCGCCATTTGATGCACCTGGTGGAGCCGGAACTTGTGGGACGATTCCGTCCAGATGGTTTCACCCGCGCGCAGCTCGAGTTCACAATCCGCGCCGGGGATCGTTACCACCTGGTCCACCCGCGAAAGGAGCCTCATCTCGATCCGGTCTTCGCGCGTATTGTAGGTCGCCTGGTGCTGGAAATTCCTGAGCACGAAGTTTGCGCCGAGCTCGCGGTTAATGCGCGCGAGCAGGTTGAGATTGAACGCCGCGGTCACGCCAGCCGGGTCGTCATAGGCCAGCAGAAGCTGATCGATGGACTTCACCAGATCGGTTCCGAGCAGCAGCCCATCTCCTGGCCAAAGGAGATCGCGCAGCTCTCTTAAGAACGCCTGAGCGGGTTCTGGCTCGAAATTGCCGATCGTGCTTCCGAGGAACAGCACCAGGAGCCGCTCGGGGGAACGGCGCCGGGCCACGGCGGCAGCCAGGCCCCTAAGGTAGGACCCGGCAATGGGAAACACCTGGGCGACGGATTCGAGCTCTCGGGCGCAGTGCCCCAAGGCCGCTGAGGACACGTCAATCGGGTAATAACGGATACCGGCCTGCCGCTTCCACAACGCCTCCAGGAGATAGCGCGTCTTTTGGCCTGTGCCACTGCCGAGCTCCGCCACTGCAATCGGAATGTCCAGCGCGGAAGCAATTTCATCCGCATGATTCTCCAGCAGCCGTGCATCGGCGCGCGTCAGGCCGTACTCGGGCAGCAACGTGATCGCCTCGAACAAGGCACTCCCGAGCTCGTCATACAGATACTTTGAGTGCAACTCCTTTTCGCCGGATTTCAGGAAACCGGCGCGCACGTCTGTAGCGAATTCCCGCACCTCGCTCGCGGGCAGGACCTCAGTTTTCGACCAGGCGGAAGCCAGAGTAGACATAGGGATAATTGGGGCGGAACCAGTTGCGAAACGACTTCCGGAGAAAGCAGGCAGCGGTACGAGGCGAGGCGCCTTTGATCACGTAGTGAGCGTCGTCGAAGAAGCTGGCGGAATAACCGGGATAGAAATCGAACGCGCGGAATCCTTCAAAGGGGCTGAACACGGTGGACGTCCACTCCCAACCATTGCCGAGCATTTGCGAAACACCGAACGCGCTGTTACCTGCTTCGTTGGCCGCCACCGGCAGAGGCTCCCAGCGATGGAAGTCGAAATTGCCGTGAGCAAACATTGGCTCGGCCAAACCCCAAGGAAATGGCCGGTCGTCGCGTCCCTCGCGCGTTCCGTAAGCGGCGCGGTGGAATTGCGCTTCGGTGGGGAGTGCCTTACCCCGCCATGTGGCATAAGCCTGCGCCTCTTTTTGCGTCACGTAGACCGGCCAATCGAGCGGAAGCGGGATTGACTGGAACATCCCACGATAGACATATTCGCCGTTCTGTTCGATCCAGAAGTGGGGCGGCTTAGTCTGAGGCGCGCCGTGCGCACCGGCACCGGCGCGCACAAACTCCAGGTATTCCGCGTTGGTCACTTTGTATTTGGCAATCGAGAAGGCCGCTACATCTACGCTGTGGCGCGGGAATTCGTTATCCCAGCCGAACAGGCCCGGCTCCTGGCCCAAAGTGGCCGCGCCCGCCGGGATTTCGATCATTCGATTCGTTGCCGCTGGGCCTGTGGCGAACTCCGCCGGCCCATCGACTTTGTACTGGTAATCGAGATTGTGTAAAAGATAAGCCAGGGTTTCGGCGTGCATCATTCTGTGCTCCAGCGCCACCTGAACGATGTGCTCGGGCGTATCGGGTAGCGCCTCATCCAGCTTGCGCCGCACCTTCGCATTGTAGTCCTGGATCGCGGGCACGCCCGGCCAATCGAAAGGGCCGTCCGCGGGGGCATTGCCCGGTTCGGGGTCGATACCAAATTCGAAAAGCTTGTCGAACTCCGGATGGAACGAAGACATGCCGAGAACGCCGCGACACACCTGATTCCAGTCGAACGCCTCCAGATGTCCGAGATAAAAGATGAGCCGATGCCGATCCGGGATCGGGCGCTCATAGATAGCCCCCGGCCGCAATAGCCGGAACAGCTCATCCGTTCGGGCGCGCGCTTCGTCCAACCTGGTTTGCAGTACTTGTTTTTCCGCCGTGGTGCTCAGCAACATGAATCCTCCGAGACTCGAAATAAGACTAGCACTCAACACTGTCCGCTTAGGACCGCTACCGGGAACAACCGCAGCGCGTCAGACAATTGGATGCCGGTAGTAAGACTCCCCGCGACGGTTTCTCCGGTCAAAATATTCCGCCACGTTACCGGCGCATCGTCCGGTAATCGAATTGCGCTGTCTTTCCAGAACCGCCGTCCCAAAGGCATCTTTTCGAGAGCGGTAAGACTCGTCAGGAAGCGCGGAACCAGCACGATGGCCCACTCATCGCCGCACCGCCGGGCGAATGCTACCGAATGATCGGCCCCGAGACCGGTAGCCCGCAGCCCCATGTATTCGCCCATCAGAAAGAGATTCGGATTCTCGTTCCGAAAGCGCAGGGTTTTGAAGATCAGAAACGATTTCACGCCGCCATCGCTCCAGTTGAGTAAAAGATGACGCAGTACCTCCATTATTGTTTCGTTGTCCCATGCCGAAAAGTTACGGGCCCACTCCGATTCAGCGGGCAGTTGGACCGGACGGCGATTGTCGGGATCGACGAGGCTGAAGTCCCAGCCCGTCGTGCCCTGGTAAAAATCCGGCACACCTGGACATGTCATCTTCAGAAGGGTCTGCGAGAGGGAATTGATAGCGCCGTAAAAAGCAATGCGCTCGTGAAAACGGCGCAAGTGGACCAGGAAAGCGTTTTCGCCGCCATCCTCGAGAATCGCATCGACAAAGCCGGTGACCAGCGATTCGTATTCATGATTCTGATTCAGCCAGCTCGAGTGCGTCTTGCCTTCGCGCACAGCTTTCACCATGTAGTTCTTGATGCGCTCCGTGAAATCGCCAGCGCCATTTATTCCAAGCGGCCACGCGCCCACCAGCGTTTGATACAGCAGATATTCCTCATTCGGATCTGGCACAGCCTCGCCTTGATACCAGCCCAGCTTGTGGCTGTTCCAGCGATGCCAGCGGTTCACATAGCGAGTCCACTGGTCCGCCATTTCGGATAGCAAATTGATACGGGCGCGCACGTCTTCGCTGCGCTTGGTGTCATGCGTAGAGCTGGCGTTGATGGTCCCGGTCCAGTGCACGTGCCGCTCGATATTGAAATCGTGAAAACGCTCCGGCGAAACGGGTACGGGGCTTCCACCGACCTCGTTCATCGAGATCAGCCGATGATAGAGATAGAGCGTCGTATCTTCAACCCCCTTGGCCATGATGGGTCCAGTGATCTGCTGCCAACGCATCACAAACCGCAGGGTGTCTTCGTCGTCCTCGAACTGCAGAAGCAGCACCTTGCGGAGGAAATCGAAGGTGATGCCGTTGATGTCCGGATTGCGCTTTCGTCCGTTGGCGAGAGCGTCTTCGATATAGATGCGGTCTCGAGCACTGACGCGATGTTCACGTGTGTAGGTTCGGTAAACAGGCAGAGAAGCGGTCACCTCCGTCAAGGCATGCGTGAGATCCCGCGGACTGAGATCGCGGGAATGCCGATAACGATCGGCCAGCAGACCCAGGTGTAGAGCCAATGTCTGAATCTCGACGGCGAAGAGGCTGTGAATAATCTTCTTCTTCGAAGCGTACGCGACTTCGGCGAATTGGGTTTCACGTCCAATGAACTCGGCGTACGTAGTGTCCAACGCGTTCAGGCCAGCGGGGTGCACAAACAGATTGTTTGCTACACCCAGAAAATCGTAACCGGTAGTTCCGGCCACAGGCCATTCGACGGGAAGGGTTTCATCTCCAGAGAGAATTTTCTCAACAACGATGTAGAAGGGTGCTCCCGGCTGGCCGGATGATTTCGTTTGCAATTGACTGAGGTAAGCCAGCGGTTCGTAAAGGCCGTCTATATGATCGATCCGCAAGCCGCTAACTTTGCCGTGCTGCAGCCAGCACGCAACCAGCGCGTGCGTGGCTTCAAACACCTGCGGGTCCTGCGTTCGGATCGCAACCAGATCGCTGACATCGAAAAAGCGGCGATAATTGATGCGCTCGCGGGCGACCTTCCAATACGTGAGCTGGTAAGGCTGCACTGCGATCAGGTTATCCAGAAGGTTGAAGCTTCGCGCATCTCCCTCCGTTCCGTTGTACTCGTGCAAATTGTGTTCGATGAACTCCCGGATGATCGGGAATGACGTGTACACCTCCCAGAGTTTCGCCTTCACCAGGAGTGTGTCGCGCCGGCGGGCCTCTACCTCTTCCCAATCGGTGACGGAACGGGCAGGCAGGCGCTCCGCCAGCTCGAGCAAGAGTCCGAATTCCCTCAGCGGGGGCTCCGAAGCATCCACTTTGCCGAGCAGATCGGAGAGGCGATGAGAGAGAATGCCATGGTAACAAGCTGGGTCCACTGGGAGTTGCGTAGCGTAGTAGCCGATGCGGAATCCAGCGGGATACAGTCCTAGCTGCAGCTTCCTACTTTCGAGCGCCGACCCGTATGGTTCACCGAGTATCGGTATCAGAATTTTGTCCTGCACGCTGGGCGTTTGATGGCCCCATTCGATGTCGAAATACGCCGCGTATTCGGAAGCGGGGCCGTTCTCGAGAACATCCATCCACCATGGATTTTCGGAGCTGGTGGCCATGTGGTTGGGGACGATGTCCACCAGCAAGTGCATTCCGCTGCTGTGGAGGTCGTCCACCAGCAAGTCGAATTCCTGTTCCGTGCCGAGTTCATTATTCAGGCGCGATGGATCGGTGACGTCGTAGCCATGCATGCTGCCACCGCGCGCTTGAAACACCGGCGAAAAGTAGAGATCGGTAATTCCAAGCCTATGCAGAAAAGGAACGAGCGCTCGCGCGTGTTCAAAGGAAAAATCCTTGTTGAGCTGAACGCGGTAGGTCGCGCCGGGGACTCGCATTAACTAACTTAGATGCACGAGACAGGGATTTCGATCTAAGCCGGTAATTCTTTCGGTGAGGGGTACTGATGCTGTTCGCGCCCGATCGCTCCGTCGTATTTCTTAGTGGTCTTGAACAGCTCGTAGCGTCCATCACCCGCATCGGCTCGGCAGCGATCGCGCAAGCGTTGCATCTCGGTCTGCGGCATGGGCTTGAATCCGCGCGCCACTTCGAGATTCTGGCGGAGTACATCGATTGAATCAATGCCGCTAATTGTGGTTGCGACCGGAAGGCTCATGGCATAATGCAGTCCCTCAGCCGGAGTGATGGCGCCTTTTTTCACCATCTCGCCGCTGCCACCCAGGCTCTTCATTCCGAGTGGCGCGATACCGGCGGTTGAGCTCCGGCAGCACCTGCGTTTCGAAGCTGCGGAAGCTTGCGTCGAAACAGTTGAGCGGCATCTGCACCGTATCGAACAGAAATTGCGCAACAACATCTTGAGATGGATCTCCGGATCTTTATGTCCGGTGAAGCCCACGAACCGCGCTTTCCCTTCCCTCTTCGCCTGCGTGAGAGCTTCGATTGCGCAGGATTTCCGGTTTGTCCATGCCTGTAATCGTGGTCGTGACCGGCAAGCTCATGGCATAGCGTAGCGCCTCTTCAGCCGTGAGAGCCCCCTTTAGAACCGGATCGCCGTGGCCGTTGATGGGCTTCATGCCTAGCGCTGCGATGCCACGCTGATTCAACTCGGGAAGCACCTGCTTTTCGAAGCTCCGGAAGTTGGAATCGAACGGGTTCAGCGGCATCTGAACCGAGTCGAACGGAAAACCAGTGCGCAGCATTTTCAGATGGATCGCTGGATCTTTATGCCCGGTAAAACCGACGAAGCGCACCTTGCCTTGCTCCTTGGCTTTGCGCAGAGCTTCGGCCGCGCCACGCGGCCGGATGAACAGGTCAGGGTCGTTATCGAAGGACACACCATGGATTTGCCATAGGTCGAGATGATCGGTTCGCAAACGCCGCAGCGACTGTTCGAGCATCTTCATCGCGAGATCCTGGTCGCGCCCGTGCGTGCAGACCTTGGTCATCAGAAACACTTTGCCGCGCCGGTCCTTGAGCGCCTTGCCCATCCAGTCTTCGGTCTTGCCGCGATGGTACTAGCAGTTATCGAAGAAGTTCATGCCGCCATCGATCGCGCGATGCATGATTTCGATCGCGGTTTTTTCATCCTCCGCGTCTCCGATGTGATGCCCGCCCAGTGCGAGCGCCGAGACTCTACAAGACAGGAGTAATCTCTTGAAAGCCCATTTCCTTTAATGTGGACACGAATCGGGCCTATGCTTGCTCCTGCCGCAATTCCCAAGAAAAGTCGTAGAACACGCGCAACTGATTGCCGTCCAGATCGGCGACCCTGAACTCGCGCAGGTGCCACGGTTTATCCTCCGGCTCAGCAAGGATCTTCGCACCGGCCGCCCGCCAACGATGGTACAGTTCGTCGACTTCGTGCTTACTATCTAGATTCAGCCAGACCATGACCGTCCCGTCACACCGTTGTTGGCGGAACTGTGCATTCGTCAGGAACATACGGCACTCACCCTGCGAGATGCCCCCGATTCCGCCCTGATCGTTACCCCAGTCGAAATGGAACCCGAGCACATTCACGTAATACTCGGCGGCCTTCTCGACATTGCTAACCGGAATCTCTGGAACCGCCTTGGGAAAGTGCGTGAGCATGTCCTCCAGCCTACGCCAATTTGGCACAAGACGACTTTTCAACTCACCTGCGGTGAGTGCCACCATTTGGCTTGAGGCTTCCAGTCTCTTTGTCCCGCTTCTCCCATTGCCAGCAAGAAGTCGAGGTTCTCGAAGCTGGTCCGATTACACGTGACGGCGAAGGGCTGAGCCGCGAGCCGGCCGAACTCGCGATCAACCAGAATCCCGGATTACCCGCCAGATCGCGACTTTGCCATACCTAACGAGGTTTTCAGTCTTGCTCACATAGGGTAAGATGCTTGGTGCGATGTTTGTGGGATCTGCTTGGGTCAATCTACTTGGTTCCCAAAGATGTAACGTTCTCACCGTTAGATCAAACGGTGTATACTGGCCCTGATAGGGAGATCATATGAAACTGACTACTGCAATGTTGCTTACTGCCGCCGCCGTAATGGCGCAATCCGATGCACCGGCGAAAAGTTCCGCTAAGCCGAACCACGTTTTGCTAACCCCAGACGCGATGCAGTGGATGCCCGCTCCAGCCGCGACCGGAATGCCTTCGGCAGTGGGAGTTTCCCTGCTTTCAGGTGATCCTTTTAAAACCGGACCGTTTGTGATCCGGCTGAAAATTCCGGCTGACGGAAAGATAGCGGCACACTGGCATCCGACTGACGAGAACATCACGGTAATAGAAGGTACTTTCGCGGCAGGCATGGGCGACAAGTTTTCGGAAGCGGAACTGCATGATTTTCCCGTTGGATCTTACGTGGTGATGCCGAAAACGATGCACCATTTTGCGATGGCCAAGGGCGCCGAAGTGATTGTTCAGATTCATGGCCTGGGTCCTTTCGTGCTCAATTACGTCGATCCAGCCGACGATCCGCGCAAGAAATAGAGTCATTTAAGGACTTTAGCCATTACGTCGGCGAACACGAATCCGTCGCGCTCGACAATCTCACCTCCGGTAACATCGATCGGCGCTTTAAAAACGGGTGAATCGTATACAAAAGTGTGGAATTCGCCGTTCTCGCCACACGGATCGACGGCGGGAGGGAGGCTTTCCAAAAAAGCCAGATCGTAATCACGACCGGCAAACGAGCGATCCAGCTTGGAAGGATCGACGCACGTGATTTTCGCCTTCACTCCGGCGCCGATCATGTCGAGAGCTAGCTGACGGGTGGGCATCTTCCACAGAGGAAACACCAGATTGAGGCCTGTGCCTTGCAATTGCCGTTCGCGGTAATCGCGAATCTCTTGCAGGAATAAGTCGCCGAACGCCACTGCATGCATGCCCTCGCGGACCGCCCGCTGGCAGACCGGACTCATTAAGTCTTCATATTGGAGGTTTGAGCAGGGGTAAGGCAGTTCCACTGGCCATAGGGGCAGCCCAACCCGCTGGGCTTGAGCCTCAACCAATGACCGCCGTACGGCATGCATCGCTACCCGGTTGGCTACCGTATTGAAGGTGGTAACCAGCGCCACCGCGCGCCAATCCGGACGTTGTGCGAGAAGGTGCAATGCCCAGGCGCTATCTTTACCACTGCTCCATGACAACAGAACGTCCTTCACAGTGACCAGTGCACGCGCGAGCTCTGACGGAACGCCCTAGCTCCGGATTTTCGTGAGAGCGGCTTGGTTCTGCCGGTCATATTTCTGATTGTACGTTGAGGCGCCCGCCGCACTGGCCGATAATGGCGACATCGCTGGTCGGATTTTTGCGCCGGGCATTTTAAGGCGCAGCCGGAGTTGCCGCTGGAGCGGCCTGGTCGAGCTCGATCCAATCCCCCGAGCTCGCCGTGCACTCGCCCGAGTTGCAGACCTGGAATTGCATTACCGGATGCAGCTCCCAGGAGGTTGCGCGCCAACAGGTCGCCCGGTTGGCTCCCTGGAAGCCGCAATTCTGAGAGGCGTTGTTGTGCTCGCTGTCGATCATGAGCTGCCCAACCACGCGTACCTTCTTGCCGGCCACGTCCTGCACGGCTTGGATGTTCCAGTTGGGATGATAGTCGAAGCGGTAATGCGGCGTCATTTCCACGATGGCGCTGTTCTGTTCCAGGTTCTTAAGCTGCGCGCCGGTGGGTTTGGTCTTGGGCGCCAGGCTCGGATCGAACCCGATCCCGATGTGATAGTCGACCGCGTCGTGGTCGCCTAGCTCGCAATTGCTGCTCTCCTTGCCGCTTTCCTTGGCGTAGTACAGATAGCCGACGACGCCGTAAATCTGCCCCTCCCCGAGCTTGGCCAACTGGTCCTTGAATTGGAGGTGATTGTCGCGGCTGAGATCGGCGGGTGTGGCGGCCTCGAGCGCCTGATAATCCTGCAGACTGGTCAGGAACCGAACAGCGTTGGCAGGAGGCGGGGGTGGCATGTCCTGATTCTTGAGAAGGTTGAGATAGCCATCGTAGCCCGCCGAAAGGCTGCAGCCGGAAGGATAGTCGGAGTGGCACTGGCGAAAGTCGGCAAGCTCGCCGCATTTGGCGGGAGCTTCCGGATGAACCGGGTTAACCGTCGAGGCAAGATGACTCTCGGCTGACGGGATCACGGCATGGCTCGCGAGCAAGGCCAATGCCACTGGGACGAAGGGGGCAACTGTGCGCATCATCGAGCCCTGTGCGGGCGCCGTCGCCAGTGGCTTCGGTGTTCTCCTAACCGGCACCTGGCGCTCCTGGTCCCGTAGGCGGGGTGACGACCGTTGTCGTCCCGGGTGAACCTGGGCCGGCCGGCCCAGTAGTGATCCTGGTAGCCGCGGGAGGCGGTCCCGGCGTTGTGGTCTTTACGGTTGCGTCCGCCGTTTGAGTGGTTGTCGTGGTCGAACTGCTGCCCGCCTGTATGCCTTTGCTCACGGCGTAGGTGGAAGCGCTGATACCCAGCAAGGTCAGGATCTCGGGAGGTATGTGATCGGGGAAATCCATCTTTGCGGCGATCACCAGGAACAGACTCAGAGCGATCACCAGGGTAAAAATAAGCAACTGAAAGCGCGACATGCTCGCGCCTTTACCGCCGGTTTCGTTGAGCAGCTCGCTTAGATCGATGTCGCCTTTCGCGATGTAGATCAAAACTGCGAAGCCATACAGGAAAACCAAGGCGAGCAACGTGAAACCGGTTGCGACTTTGAGCTTGGCAAGAGCGGCGGCGGTGTTCGCGGGGTCACCGGGCATCTTCCAAAGAATCACGCCGATTATCGCCAGGACAATCGCGCCTAATAAGATATAGCGTGTTTCGGATTTCACTTTTCCTCCTATTGATTACGCTTTGGCGCGAAGAACGCCGACCAGGCTTTCCCAGCTAAATACATTGCCTGGCTGGCCGCCAGCGCCATCACGAATACACTCGGAACGGTGGGCAGGTGAGAGGAATCCTGCATAATTTGCATCGCGTACTGGATCGCTGTGAAGATGGTCAGTACAAGCAGTTGCGCGCGGCCGGGGCTAAAGGTACCATCCTGAGCCCGGAGCAGACCCTCCAAACGGAAGCCGCCCGTCATCAGCTTCCAGAACGTAATGACACCGAAGCCTGTCACCAGAACGATGACCTCCCAGCGGGCGACGGTCATGAGCCAATGCATTTAGAAATCGATGTGAAGGAGTATGCCTTAAGGTCGAAAGAATGTCAATGGTAAGGGGCCTTTCACACTCGTCAAGTCCGGAGTGTTTGGACTATCTTTAATCTCAGTGAGGTACGCACATACCATCGGTCATCGCGTCTATCGCTTCGACGATCTCAAGACCCTACTGGCCAAGGCTACGCCCGCGCGCTCGGGCGACGATCTCGCCGGAATCTCCGCCGCCAGTGCTGAGGAACGCATCGCCGCCCAGATGACTTTATCCGAACTGCCGCTCTCGACTTTTCTCTCGGACTTACTCATCCCGTACGAAGCGGACGAGGTTACGCGGCTGATTATCGACCAGCACAATGGGCAAGTGTTTGCCCCGGTAGCGCACCTGACCATCGGGGATTTCCGGGATTGGCTCCTGAGTGAGCAGGCGAGCGGTGAAGCGCTCGCCGCGCTCGCGCCCGGTCTCACTCCCGAGATGGCCGCGGCAGTTTCCAAGATCATGCGCGTGCAGGACCTGATCACGGTAGCGGCCAAGATCCGCGTGGTGACGCGCTTCCGCAACACGATCGGACTGCCGGGCCGTCTCTCCACGCGCCTGCAGCCCAATCACCCAACTGACGACCCTAAAGGCATTGCGGCCAGCATCGCCGATGGGCTGATGTACGGCAGCGGAGACGCCGTCATCGGGATCAATCCGGCATCGGACAGCGTACGGGGTGTCGAGACCCTGCTCTATATGTTGGATCGAATCCGGATTGCTTACGATATCCCGGTGCAGAGCTGCGTGCTGGCGCACGTGACCACACAGATGGAGGCGATGCGGCGTGGCGCTCCCGTTGACCTGGTGTTTCAATCCATCGCGGGAACCGAAGCAGCCAACCGGTCGTTCGGGACCTCGCTTGGGATGCTTCAGGAAGCGCGCGAACAGGCGCTGGCGCTGCACCGCGGCACTGTAGGATCGAACGTGATGTATTTCGAGACGGGTCAAGGGAGCGCGCTTTCAGCAGATGCCCATCACGGCGTCGATCAGCAGACTTGCGAAGCGCGTGCCTATGAGGTGGCGCGGCACTTTCAGCCGCTGCTCGTGAATACCGTGGTGGGTTTCATCGGGCCTGAGTATCTCTATGATGGTAAGCAAATCATGCGCGCCGGTCTGGAGGATCACTTCTGCGGCAAGCTACTCGGACTGCCGATGGGCTGCGACATATGCTACACCAATCATGCCGAAGCGGACCAGGACGACATGGACCTGCTGCTCACCGCGCTGGGCACGGCAGGCGTTAACTACATCATGGGCGTCCCAGGCGCCGACGATGTGATGCTGCATTACCAGAGCACGTCGTTTCACGATGCGCTCTACCTGCGCCGGCTACTCGGATTGCGGCCCGCGCCTGAGTTCGAGGCGTGGTTCGAACGAATGCAGCCGAGGCTTTCGAGCATGACGGCCCTGATCGAAGCATGAACCTGCGCAATTTCACGCCAGCTCGCGTCGCGTTGGGACGAACCGGACATAGCTTGCCGACCCGCGAGCTGTTGGATTTTCAGCTTGCGCACGCGCGGGCCCGCGATGCCGTTCATGCGAAGCTCGATACGGCATCGTTGCTCCTGGAGGGCATCCCGGTCGTGAGCGCCGCGGCCGATCGCATTACCTATTTGCGCCGGCCGGACTTGGGACGAAAATTGAACGAGGACTCCCGCCAGAGACTGCAAGCCCAGGCAACCGGCGACTTCGATGCAGTGTTTGTCATTGCGGACGGCCTGTCGGCACTGGCGGTGCATCGCCATGCCAAACCGCTGCTGGACGCAGTGATCCCGAGACTGCCGGGATGGCGCCTGGCTCCTATCGTGATTGCCGAGCAAGCGCGCGTTGCGCTCGGCGACGAGATCGGACAACTGCTGCGAGCGCGTTTGGCTGTCGTGTTGGTTGGAGAACGCCCGGGCCTGACTTCTCCCGACAGCCTCGGCATTTATCTCACTTGGGATCCCAAGCCTGGGCGAACCGATGCCGAGCGAAACTGCATCTCGAACATACGGGTCGAAGGCCTGAGCTATACGATGGCAGCGGACCAGCTCATCTTTCTGATGACCGAGTCGCGCAGGCGCAAGCTGTCGGGAGTCCATCTGAAGGAAGCATTCACAGATTCGCGTTTATGTGCGTTCATTCGCGGCCCTGATTAGGGTTTCGGAATTTGTGCCAGGACGCTCTTGCTCAGTTTGGCAACCACGTGCACCTGCGGGTCCACGATCTCCGCGATATCGTAGCGCATGGAACTGCCCAGCACCATCGCGATCTCGCCGGTGGTGAGTTTGTATTCCTGCTCCAGCCAGCGCGACATTCCGGTGGTGGCCATTTGCAGGGCATCGTTCAGCGATCCAGCGATGCCGCTCACCATTATGTACTCGTCGTTCTCCGCGCGCGGCTGCCCGAGCGATTTGCCGCGAATCACATTCACGGTGAACTCGACATCCATAGACGTTTCGAGCGCGTTGCCGGTGAGCTCGCCATCGCCCTGGGCCGCGTGGCCGTCGCCCACGAACAACAGCGCTCCCGGCTGGCTCACTGGGAAATACAACGTCGTGCCCTCGCGGAACTGGTTGTAATCCATGTTCCCGCCGTACCGGCCAAGATTGCCGGACTGGAAGGCCTGCCGGTTGGGCGGCGCAACGGCCACACATCCCAGCATGGGCTGCAGCTTGATCTTGAATTCCTTGAGATGGCCGGTCGGTTTGGAAAGACTGGCTGTGCCGCTTTGGCGATCGAGCTTCCAGGACGAGTCGAAATCCTTCTCGCGCTTCTGATCGCGCACATAATAGGGTTCGAGCGCTCCGGCGACCACGGAATCGTTGAAGATTCCGGCGGTGTCGCGATTCAGGCGCACGCGGTTGAGCTTGACCACCAGCGTATCGCCCGGCAGCGCGTCTTCCACGTAGAATGGACCAGTCAAGGGGTTGCCTCCGAGTGAACGGCGCGTACCTGTCTCATCCACTCCGCCCGCATCCACGCATTTGGTACGCACGGTGTCACCCGAGTTGATGTGGAGCACGGGAGGGATGTTGCCGTTGAACTGCCGATGAAACTCCTTCGGAACATAGTCATGCGTCCGCGGGGCGGCCGCGCGTTCCATCACGCGCTTGGCGGACCACGTGACCGCATCGCCCCGCAACTTCCCGTCTCCCCGCAGCTCTTCTGCATTGATTTTGCCGGTCAGTTTGCCGCACTCTTTGGTCTCGTCATCCTCCTTGTAAGTGCAGGCGAACTCGATCGTGTTCCCGTGCGCCGTGCCGTCCATCTGCATCCCGAAGAACCGCCCACTGTAGTGGCCATCCTTCGACTCAATCTTCCAGCGCAAGTAATTCGGCTCACCAAAGCGGACTATGGTGAGCGCCCAGTCACCGGCCAAATTGGTGGACTGCGCAAAGACAGGAAGCGCCATTAGCAGGGCGGCAGCAAGTTTCATATAGACTCCTTTGTACACGATTTAAAGGGCGAAAATCCGTTAGATAAGTTCGCTACACTGAAGGCAGATGAAGGAGATTTTCCGGATGCGTGCAATGACGCGTGTGATTCCCATCCTCGCCGTGGCCGCGCTTGCCGCCGCTCTTCAGGCCGAAGCGCCGAAAGCTCCCCGGCATTCGCCTGAATTTCAGCTCAATTTTGTAGGCGGAGAACAGAAGCTGTTGAGCAGTTATCGAGGCAAAGTGGTAATGGTGGAGTTTCTGCACACCACCTGCCCGCATTGCCAACACGCGTCACAGGTTTTCAGCAGGCTATACACAGAATACGGCTCGCGGGGTTTCCAGCCCATCGGAGTGGCGTGGAACGACATGGCTAATATCCTTATACCCGAATTCATCAAGAGTAACGGCGTGAACTATCCTTTGGCCTTCGCCTCGCGGGACGCGGTTCTCGATTATCTCGGCATTTCGCCGACCGAGCGTTCGGTGGTTCCACAAATTGTGTGGATCGACCGCAAAGGCATGATCCGATCACAGACGCCCGCCATCGGCGATGAGAAGATGTTGAGCGAAAAATATTGGCGCGAGATGATTGAGAGCCTAACGAGTGAGCAGGATAGCAGCGCCAGGAAGTCTTCACCGGCCCACCGCGCCGCAGTTCGCAAACCGGCGAGCTAACAAGCTCAAGCTACGGTGTCTCGTTATTGACGAAACCTCACCACTTGTAAAGTAATTTTTCTGCAAACCGAAACGCGACGCCCCTTCGCTTTGGATCCGCACTGGGGGATCGATAAACTGGGCCTCGGCAGGCGATGGCACGACAGATTTTTCGAATCGCGCAGGTTCTCGTTTGTCCGAAATTGTCGCTTTACCCACCAGAACAGTGAACCCGTTGCGGCGGCAAGCGTTCGTCGGACGTAGGAAGACGCCATATTCAGACCCAGCAATTTGGCTGGCCGGTAAGCGGCGATGTTGGTGACTCCGGTCGCAAGGGACTTTATCGCGCCTGGCCGGGCCCGCGGAAGAAAGCTTTCCATCCCGGTGCAGGAGTAAGTGAGGGGGTTGCTGAAGGCGACCTCACCCGTAAAGGCGCTGCCGGAAGCGGCGCCGGTCATCAGCATTATCAGTCCCTGGATCGCGTTTTTCATGCGATCTACAAAGGCAGGTTCGAGTCCAGGATTTCTGGTGCGGCAAACTATGTGTTTTCAATGAGTCCAGTTGATCGGCGGGGAGGGGACTATCTCTTCGGATAGTGATGCAATCCGAATGGATTATTTGACGGGCTGAGGCAGCAGTGCAGCTTTGAGTTGCAACCAGGCGCTCTCGGCATAATTCGTTTTCAATCTCTCCAGACTTTCCAGTCTCGATTCGCCGCGGCGCAAACCGCTCTGGGCCTCGCAGCGGGCCAGCAGCAGCTTGGCATCGGCATCGTCCGGATTGCGCTCGAGGACGGCGCGGAAACGCTCGGCGGCCGCGGCAAACTTACCCTGTTTCCAGAGCACGTAACCAATGTTGAAATGATACGCCGGATCGCTCTCGTCGCCTTCCAGGGCTTTTCGGAAACTGTCGACAGCTTCGGGCAAATTGCGCCGGGATTGAGCGGCGCCGAGGTTGTTGTACACCTCGTTTAGTGGGACCATGGCAGCCACGAGTTGGAACGCGGCCTGCGCCCCTGCGAAGTCTCCGGTATCGAACCGGCACAGCCCCAGTAGAAAATTCGCCTCGCGATAATGAACATCGTCTGTCGAAACCTTCTGGAACCAGTCGGAGGCCAGCTTGTACTCGCCCTTCTGCAAATGCAAGCGGCCCAGCTCAAAACAGGGTTGCGAGTAATGCGGTTCCAGCCGGACAGCCTGCGTAAACCAACGATGCTTTTCGTCGGGAGTCGCCGCCAGCAGCCCGCGAATGTAGTTTTCGATGGCATCGGCCCGGACCACGGGATGTCCTTGAATGAACACCGCCTCGGACGGCGCGGATTTTGGCGCTACAAAGCGCAGAGTCTGCCACGCGACGTGCCGCTGCAGCGCTGCCAAATCTTCAAGCGCTCCGATTTCGCCAAACTCGGGTCCTTGTTTCATGTGCCTGCGATCGAGAATGTAGGTTGTGATGCGCAGCGAGCCGCGCGATTTCAGGGTGGAATTCGCGGCTGGTTTCAAATCGAATTGGCCATAAATCACCTGCTCGGCGTCGAGAGCCTCGCCGATCCGGAGCACAGTGGCCTTGGTGAGCAGCGCATAGGGCCGGATGGACAGCCGCTGATAGGCCTCATTGCGGGCCCCTCGATCGAGCGCCGCCAGACCTTCCGACGCAAGCGATTCCCGCACCGCTTCGGCTACGCTGTCGCCGATCCAATTCAGGCTCGCGTCCTTCGAGAGATTGAAGAACGGCAGGACCAGAAAATTGTCGGCTCTCGCGATGCAAGCCAGATTCAGACACACCAACAGCGCCGTCGCGCGCACCATAATTCCTCCGGATATCCTCAGTTTAACGTGAGCCGCACAGGTAGGACATTCGCCCCGAAGTCCTGGAACCAGTGAACATCCGGCTCGCGCCGGAACCAGGTCATCTGCCGTTTGGCATACTGGCGCGTTGCCTGCCGCGTTAAGCGTATGGCTTCTTCCATGGAGAGCCTGCCTTCCAGATGAGCAAGCGCCTGGCAGTATCCAAGCGACTCGAACGGCTTTGCCGACTTCGGCACTCCGCTCGAAAGAATCGACTGAACCTCTTGGATCAATCCTCGCTCGAACATCTCACCGACCCGTTGATTGATGCGTTCGAAGAGCGCCGGTCGCGGCGGATCCAGACCGATTTTAATGACCCGGAAGCCGCGCAGGGAATCCTTCTCCCGAGTCAACAAATCGGAGGCGGGCTGGCGGCGCACGATACACAATTCGAGTGCACGGACCACTTTCTTACTGTCATTTGGGTGAATACGGGCCGCGGCCCGTGGATCCAATCGTCCAAGAATGCGATGCAAACTCCCGTCACGCCTGGATTCATGTTCCAGCAGGCGCATGCGGAGTTCTTCGTTGCGCTCCGGACCAGGCGGCAGGCCTTCCAGCAACGCCCGCAAGTAGAAACCAGTTCCACCCACTAGCACCGGAATTCGATGACGTCCGGCGATTTCGTGAACGACGCTCCTCGCGGTTCGCGCGAAATCTCCCGCGGTGAAAAGCTGATCCGGCTCGACAATGTCGATCAGGTGATGAGGAATGCCCTGGCGCTCCGAATAGGGAGTTTTAGCCGACCCGAGGTCGAACTTACGATAGACCTGGACCGAATCGAAGTTGACGATCTCGCCCGTTAAGGTTTGAGCGATGTGGAGTGCAAGCTCACTCTTTCCGGAAGCAGTGGGCCCGAGAACAACGATGGTGGCACAGGCATTCTTGCATGTGTGGTCCTGAAGCGCTTTCACGTCTAAGTGCAACACAGGCACGAATGCCTGTGCTACTACCGGGATTGGACTTGCTCGCAGAGGCGGTTAAAGTGTTGTTGCTGGCCGGAGTCCAGCACCGCGAGTATTCTGTTCTTGCCAGTGGCGCGAACGTCCTCTATCTGATTCTGCAAATCCTGATGGTATTTGACGGAATCGTCGAGAATCATGCGGATCGCCTCCGCTTGCCTGGGAGTCAGGTTCAAGTCTTTCTTCAACTGCTCATAAGAGAGTTGCGTTCCGGGAAGTTGCAAGACTGTCCGATGCATAAAATTGTGCAGCCCGGCACGCATGGTTAGCGCTCCGCAAACAGCGCCCGTCATGAAGACGAGCAAAAGCGTCATCAAAATACGCGGATTCTGCCAGGGCGCGCGGCGCTCATCAGCGAACATGCCGTCTTATTCCTGAAAACTTGCCAGATTTACTAGAACAGCGTCCCGGTCCCTCGGCTGGATGGTTTCATCCATTCCCGAGGAGGGCTGGCTCTGAGAAATGACGACATTCTGATCTTGGTTCTGCCCGCCCATTTGGGTACCCGGTTCGGTGCTGACCAGATAGGTTCCGAGAACAAGCACGAGTGCTCCGCATGCATATGCCAAGCGCTTGCCGAGAGCGGGCTCCAGGAACAGCGACCAGAAGGAAGAACTGGCTCGTTGCTCCTCGATTCGATTCAGGACACGTGCATAGAAACCGCCTCGGGGCTCAAGTTGTTCCGCGCGGCGAAAGTCCCGCAATTGCAGGGCGTGGTTCGCGACGCCCCGAAGATCCGCTTCACAGGAGGGGCACGCGGCAAGATGCGCGTGAAACTCCCGTGGAATTCTCCGATCCTCCGAATCCCTTAAATAAGCCTCAAGGTGATCCCTGATTGGCTGATGCATACTCTTCCCTCGAAGTGACTAATTAACTTCTCAACGGATCGAAACGTCCGTTTTCATCTGCCATCGACTGGCCGCTTGGGTCACGCCGGTATCGGGCTGATTCCCTTATTTAAGCGTTGCGCGGCCTTAAGCAACTTTTGCCGCGCCCGGAACAGCTTAACCTTGATTGTATTCTCGTTCATACCCGTCATCTGAGACAACTCCTCTACGCTATGGCCCTCTACTTCCTTGAGCAGCAACAGCGTGCGGTCGTCCTGGGACAACTTTTCAAGCAGCTTCATTAAAAAATCGCGCTGCGACAGCCTGGTATCGACCGGCGTCGCCTGCTCCGTGGCGGTGTCGCTGTTCTCCATCCGGAGCGCATCTTCTTCTGAGAAATCGCTTTCATAGACCAACTTGCGCACCCGCTTCTTGCGCAAATAATCGTAACACTCGTTCACCGTGATTTTGTAAATCCAGGTCAGAAGCGAGCTACGGAAATCGAAATTTTTGATGGAAAAATAAATCTTCGCGAACACCTGTTGAGCAATGTCCTCGGCATCGTTATGATTGCGCAGAATACCGTAGATGATCGAAAAGACCTTGGCCTGATAGCGCTCCACAATCTCGCGAAACGCAATCTCGTCCTTGGCCTGAATACGGCGTACTAATGCCGCTTCTTCCGTATTGCGGTGGTCCACTCTGGTTCTACCCCGAGATTGCCCGCCGGCAGTTGGAAAAGGAAGAACTCCGCTCAAGCCATCCATACAGTTGACGAGACGCGCCCCGAAGCCCGGCGGTTGCAGTGAGTTGCAAGCTGTCAGGCCAGGAGTTTTCGTACCTCCACGCGAAGGTCACCGATGGGCTTCCATATACGCCCTCAGCACCGCATTCATGCGGGTGAGATAGCCTTGACCTTGCGCCCGGAACCAGCTCAGCACGTCCGGGTCGATGCGCAGGTGAACGGATTCTTTCCGTTGCGGCATGACAAGGCGGGCATGTGTCCAGTCGGGATCGGGAATATCGGCGTCCGGGTCGGCGGCGATATTCCGCTCGAGTTCTTCTTCAGTCATGGCGTCGACCCGCGCCCAATCGGTGCGATCGCCGCGTACGTCACCCAATTTTCTTGTAGTAATTTTCTCGCTCATCTGTCCTTGCTACTCTGGCGGAAATGATCCGCCGCTTGTCGCCTCGCCATGTAAATACCACGGCAATCAACCGGCCCTGGGACTCGCCGATGGCAATATATCGCTCCTCGCCGTGGTGGGTTTGAGCCGGCGGAGTTTCCAGAAACGGATCTTGCCAGATTTCCTTGGCTCGTACAAAGTCGATGCCGTGCCGCTGAAGGTTAGCATGCCGCTTCTCCTCGCCCACTCAAACTCCAATTCAGAAGTGTAGCACGTTACGTGTACACAATCCATGGCTAGCGCTTTGTGCATTTCTGATCCGGCCAGGCCGGAGCGGCTTGGAGACTACGGATCTTGTACAATCAATCATCTCCGCAATTTGAGTAAATACACTCGACAGATGAGATCCACAAATTTTCCCAAGTCTTACGCTTTCCTCTTTCTAGCCCTGGGCTGCTGCGCCCCGGCATGGTGTCAACAAGTAGTGGCGAGGGTGGCGCCCCAAGTGAGCCCGGCGGTGCGTTTCGACGTCTCTCCTCCATTGCGCTCACTTCCGCCAGCTCCACACCCCCGGGCTACCGAGCCGGAACCGAGAATGCTGCTACCCCGAACGACGGCCCGGCTAGCTCCGCATTTGCCAGACCCAGTGGTTCAATCCACGCCGGGCCGCATGATAAACATTCCCTCTCCTGCAACAAACTTCGACGGTATCGGAGATGGAGTCGCGGGGTTCAGGGTTGGTTCCGCTCCCCCGGATACCAATTTGACCGTTGGTCCCAACCATCTCGTCGAAATGGTCAATACCGATCTTGCCATTTACAATAAATCGGGTGTCTTGCTGCAGGGTCCCCTATCCATCAACACCCTTTGGCAGGGCTTCGGTGGCCTCTGCCAAGCCGACAACGATGGCGATCCGGTCGTTCGTTACGATTCGATCGC
The DNA here is from genome assembly GCA_051000095.1 of Bryobacteraceae bacterium. Classification (GTDB taxonomy): domain Bacteria; phylum Acidobacteriota; class Terriglobia; order Bryobacterales; family Bryobacteraceae; genus JBBSHP01. Next base: position 56,240 of record JBPCOQ010000040.1, read on the forward strand.
GGACCGGTTCGTGGTGACACAGTTCGCCTTGAACTCCACAAATTTTCTGGAATGCGTCGCGGTATCGGCAACGTCCGACCCCACCGGCGCTTACAACCGCTACGCCTTTGCTTATAGCGCGCTCAACGACTATCCGAAGCTCGCGGTCTGGCCGGATGCGTACTACATCACGTACAATATGTTTGACTCGAGCGGCACCAGTTTTCTGGGCAGCAAGGTCTGTGCACTGGATCGAACCAGGATGCTGGCGGGGCAGGCGGCGACCCAACATTGCTTTGATACGAGCACGAGTTTCGGGGGCTTGCTGCCTTCCGATTTCTCGGGAAGCAGACTTCCGCCATTGGGCGCTCCCAACCACGTGCTGGCCCTCGGAGCGATGAACGGGCAATTAGCATTCTGGAACTTCCACGTAGATTGGATCACGCCCGCGAACTCCAGCTTTACAGGCCCCACGGTTTTAACTGCCGCGGCATTCACGGAAGCATGCGGCGGAGGTACGTGTATTCCGCAGTCCGGCACTAGCCAGCAACTCGATTCCCTGGGAGACCGCTTGATGTTCCGGCTGGTCTACCGTAACTTTGGCGATCGTGAATCTTTGGTAGTAAATCATTCGGTGGATGTGGGTGGTCATGCCGGCGCGCGCTGGTACGAACTGCGCTTGGATGCGGCTGGCAATCCATCCATCTTCCAGCAAAGTACTTATGCGCCGGACAGCAATCATCGCTGGATGGGAAGTATCGCGATTGATCAGTCCGGCAATCTGGGCCTGGGCTACAGTCTTTCGAGCGCCACGCTCCAGCCGCAAATCCGCTACACCGGCCGGCTTGTGACGGACCCTTTATCCATCATGGCGCAAGGCGAAGCCACTCTATTTGCGGGTAACGGTTCACAAACCGGGGGGAATTTAAGCCGATGGGGCGATTACAGCTCCATGGATATCGATCCGGCGGATGGCTGTACGTTTTGGTACACGACCGAATACATCCCCGCTAACGGGGCGTTCAACTGGCGAACTCGGATTGCGTCGTTCAGGTTCCCGAGCTGCGGAGGTACTGCGCCTGCCATTTCTAAGTCGGCCGGTGATGGCCAGAGCGCGACCATCGGACAACCTTTCGGCTCGCCTTTGCAAGTGACGGTCAAAGATGGAAGTCAAAACGCCGTTCCGGGAGCAACCGTTTCGTTCGCCGCTCCCAGCTCCGGCGCGAGCGGAACCTTTCCAGGGGGCGCGCTCACCGCGACCGCAATTACGAATGCCTCTGGAATCGCGATATCGCCAACTTTCACCGCCGGGACGATTCCAGGGAGCTACAACGTGTCGGCATCCGTGGGCGCTCTGGCCCCGGTTAACTTTACATTGTCAAACGTGTCGGGGGCACCTGCTTCAAATCTGGCGTTAGGGAAAGCAGCTACCCAGAGCAGTACGTATCCCTTCACTGGCGCAGGTGCAGGTTCGGCAGTCGATGGCAATACGGATGGGAATTTTCAAGACAATTCCGTAACCGCCACCAACATGGAAGCAAACGCCTGGTGGCAGGTCGATCTGGGCGCGCCGGCAACGGTCAATTCCATTGTGATTTGGAACCGCACGGATTGCTGTGCTAACCGGCTGAGCGATTACTGGGTGTTTGTGTCCAATACTCCATTTAATCCTTCCGATACGCCAGCCACCCTACAGAACCGAGCCGGAACATGGAGCAGTCATCAGACCACGGCTCCTAACCCATCCACAACTATCGCGGCCGGCGGCGTGCAAGGCCGGTATGTTCGGGTGCAGTTGACGGGAACAGATTTCTTGAGCTTGGCCGAGGTGCAGGTGATCGGTACGGGAGGAGCTCCTTCCGGCTCCAATCTGGCGTTAGGGAAAGCAGCGACCCAAAGCAGTACGTATCCTTTCACTGGCGCGGGCGCTGGTTCGGCAGTAGATGGTAATACGGATGGGAATTTTCAAGACAATTCCGTTACCGCCACCAACATGGAAGCAAACGCCTGGTGGCAGGTCGATCTGGGCGCGTCGGCGACGGTCAATTCGATCGTGATTTGGAACCGCACGGATTGCTGCTCGAACCGGCTGAGCGATTACTGGGTGTTTGTGTCCAATACTCCATTTAATCCTTCCGATACGCCAGCCACTCTACAGAACCGAGCCGGAACCTGGAGCAGTCATCAGACCACGGCTCCTAACCCATCCACAACTATCGCGGCCGGCGGCGTGCAAGGCCGGTATGTTCGGGTGCAGTTGACGGGAACGGATTTCTTGAGCTTGGCCGAGGTGCAGGTGGTCGGTACGGGAGGAGCTCCTTCCGGCTCAAATCTGGCGTTAGGGAAAACGGCGAGCCAAAGCAGTACCTATCCCTCAAGTGGAGCAAGCGCTGGTTCAGCGGTGGATGGCAATACGGATGGGAATTTTCAAGACAATTCCGTTACCGCCACCAACATGGAAGCAAACGCCTGGTGGCAGGTCGATCTGGGCGCATCGGCGACGGTCAATTCCATTGTGATTTGGAACCGCAGGGATTGCTGTGCCTACCGGCTGAGCGATTATTGGGTGTTCGTCTCCAACACGCCTTTCAGTCCCTCGGACACGCCAGCCACGCTGCAGAACCGAGCCGGAACCTGGAGCAGTCATCAGACCGCGGCTCCTAACCCATCCACAACCATTGCAGCCGGCGGTGCGCAAGGCCGGTATGTACGGGTGCAATTGACGGGTACAGATTTCTTGAGCTTGGCCGAGGTGCAGGCGATCGGTACAACGCCATAGCGGGCCGAGAATCTACACATTCTTCCTTATAATGGATGTGACACTGCGTCATGTCCAAAGCCAGCGATATCTACATCCAAGAACACAGAGAAAGTCTGCTCGATGAACTCAAGCAGTTCCTACGCATTCCGAGCATCAGCACGCTTCCCGAGCATAAAAGCGATGTCGAGCGAGCGGCGCGGTTTGTGGCCGATGCGCTAAGTCGCGCGGGTCTGGAGAACATCGAGATCATTCCCACTGAAAACCATCCCCTGATCTACGCCGATTGGCTACACGCCGGCGGCAAGCCGACCATCCTGTGTTACGGCCACTACGACGTGCAGCCGCCGGACCCGCTCGAACTGTGGGTGAACCCTCCTTTCGAGCCTACGCTTCGCGACGGCAACATCTACGCGCGTGGTTCGTCCGACGACAAGGGCCAGATGTACATGCACATCAAAGCTGTCGAAGCTTTGCAGGCGGTGAACGGCAAGCTGCCTATCAATGTGAAATTCCTGATCGAGGGCGAAGAAGAGATCGGCGGCGCGTCGATTGCCAGGTACGTTGCTGAGAACACCGGAAGGCTTCGGGCGGACGCGGCTTTGGTTTCAGACACGTCTCTCTATGCCGACGGACTGCCCACGTTGTGCATCGGACTGCGTGGGTTGGTGTACATGGAAGTGGAAGCGTCAGGCCCGGCGCGGGACCTGCACTCCGGGGTGTATGGAGGCGCGGCGCCGAACGCGGTGTGGGGCCTGATCGAGCTTCTGGCTAAGTGCAAGGACGCGAATGGCCACATCCGCATCCCCGGATTTTATGACCAGGTGGCTGCGCCCACTCTGCAGGAAAAGCAAAGCTGGCAAACTCTGCCATTCAACGAAGATCGATTTCTCGCATCGGAAGTCGGGGCAACCGCGCTGACCGGCGAACCGGATCACTCCGTGCTGGAGCGGGTGTGGTCCCGGCCCACGCTGGAGGTGCACGGCATTGCGGGCGGCTTCACGGCCGCAGGCTCAAAGACCGTCATCCCTGCCAAGGCGACAGCGAAAGTGAGCTTCCGCCTGGTACCCGATCAGGATCCGCAGGAGTGTATCGATGCATTCCGGCGCTTCCTGGACGACAATGCGCCCGCCGGTATTCAGATCGCTTTGAAGGTGCTCGCCGCAAATAGTGCGATTGTTGTCGATCCAAACCATCCCGCTATCGAAACCGCGGCGCATGCGTTTAGCGAGATGCTCGGCAAACCGACGGTATTCACTCGTAGCGGCGGTTCCATTCCAGTGGTCGGCGATTTCGCCAGGCATCTCAGCATTCCAACGATTCTCATGGGATTCGGTTTGCCCGACGACGGGCTGCATTCACCGAATGAGAAATACCGGCTGGAAAATTACTATACCGGCATCATGACCATCGCGCATTTCTTCGAACGATACGGAGCGCGATCCGGCTGACGCGCCACGACATTGCCCACACAAGTTCAAGACCGGTCTACCTCTTCCCCCTCTGAAAGCGTCGTTCGATCCGCTGGCGTTGTTTCGATCGCGGTACTCTCCAGCCGGCTCACGGGATTGGTCCGCGAGATTCTGATGGCCCGCCTGTTCGGCGCGGGCTTCGTGTACGATGCTTTCCTTCTCGGTTTCCGCATCCCCAACCTCACTCGCGATCTGTTCGCGGAGGGCGCGCTGTCGTCTGCGTTTGTGCCGATCTTCGCCCAGACGCTCGCGAATAAAGGGAAGGAGGAAGCAAGAGTTTTATCCAACCTGGTTGCCACCGCGATCGTTCTGGTGGTGGGCGCTTTGTGCATTCTGGGCGTGATCTTCAGTCCGGCTTTGGTGACGTTGCTGGCCGATGGCTTCCACCGCGTGCCAGGCAAATTCGAACTCGCCGTCGAGCTAACCCGCATCATGTTTCCGTTCTTGTTACTGGTGGCATTAGCGGCACAGGCCATGGGCGTTCTGAACGCGTGCAACCAGTTTGGCGTGCCCGCGACGGCGTCGACGTTTTTCAACATCGGCTCGGTCACGTTCGGGCTAATGCTGGGATTTTGGCTGGGTCCTTGGATTGGCCTCGAGCGCATTACGGGGATGGCAATCGGGGTGGTCATGGGCGGAGCTCTGCAGCTCTTCTGGCAGATTCCGAGCTTGCGCGCGGCCGGATTTTCATTCCGGCCCATGATCGATTGGCCGCATCCCGGGCTGCGCAGCATTGTCCGGCTGATGGGCCCCGCGATTCTGGGGAATGCCGCCGTCCTGATCAACGTGACCGTGAACACGAACTTCGCCTCACGAATTCCTTTCAACGGACCAGTGAGCTGGCTAAGTTATGCGTTCCGGTTTATGCAGCTTCCGCTCGGAATATTCGGCGTTGCCATTGCTTCGGCCACGCTACCGTCCATTTCGCGAAGTGCCGGCGCGGGCAATATGGAAGAGTTCCGGCGTACGCTTTCCCGGTCTCTGGGGCTTGTGTTTCTGCTCACGCTGCCTTCTTCCATTGGCCTTATCGTGCTCGGCAAAACGATGATCGGCGCCATTTATCAAGGCGGCAAATTCTCGGCCAACGACACCTATCAGACCGCTCTTGCCTTATCTTGTTACGCGGTCGGATTAGCCGGTTATGCCGCCCTGAAAGTGCTCAACCCGGCCTTCTACGCGCTGCATGATGCGCGTACGCCCATGTTTATTAGCCTTGCATCGATAGCCGTCAACTACGTCACGGCCTGGACATTGATGAACACCAGCGGACTCGGCCATGCAGGTCTGGCGCTCTCCACATCGGTGGTCGCGATCTTCGGCTCGGTGGTCCTGTTTTTCATCCTGAGCCGGCGGATTGGCGGTGTGTACGGCCGGGAGTTGCTATCGAGCATCCTCAAGCTGGTTGCCGCTTCAGTGGCGATGGGCGTGGCGGTCGCCGGCTCCAGCTATCTTGCACAACGATGGTTTGGAACGGGGCGCCTGGGCAGGGTCGGAGATTTGGCCCTCTCGATACCGCTCGGGCTGAGCGTCTTCTATGCCGCGTGCCGCCTGCTGCATGTTTCTGAATTGGAGTTGCTAAGCCGGTCGGTGATCGGGCCGCTGACCCGGAAGTTCATGCCATCTAAAATACCGCCAGAAACACCCGCTTAAACTCAGCGGGCTTCGCATCCATAGCAACGGCGACGTTCGGTTTCTGCCCTTTGGCTTCGACAGTTCTTCCGTCCTCAGGCGGAGTGTGCAGCACTTCAATGGCGGCCATCTTGGTAAGCACGACGCCCGCCTCGACCAGAGCCACCGCTGCCAGCGGATCCCAAGCTTGAAAATAGCCGTCTTCGATCGATTGACGATCGCTCTCAAGCACCTCCGCGGCAAAGCGGCCCAGAGGCGTTCGGGCGCGCTTCTGGAAGTCCTGTAGAAATGCCATGTCGATCGGTACCTTCGCGGTGGCATCCAGAGGAATCAGAGTGATTTGGCTTGCGGATCTGAACACGATTGAAGCGGCCAGGGGGTCCACAAAGATGTTCCACTCGGCGGTTGTGTTGTTGGTCTTGATGAATCCGCCATCACCTAGATTTCCAGGAACTCGCAAAGCGCCTCCCATAATGACCAGCTTCCGGCCGGCCACGCCCGCCTCCGCCAAATTCGTGAGTGGACCAAGTGCAAGTATTCGAACCGGCCGGGTTCGGGCCAGGAACTCGGCGGCGCTCTGTGACTGGGGCTTCCGCTTCGCAGCGGGAAGATGAACCCCCAGCAACTCGTCAGAAGTGCGTCGCCACGCTGCGGGAAATTCCCGATGGCCGCGCATCGGCGAGGAACGCCCGATGTAAACAGGAATATCCGGCTTACCAGCCAGGGTCAACAGCCGCACCAGATTGGCTGCGCCGCGCTCCACGTGAGCCAGTCCGTTCGCAACAGTAATCGCTTCAATCCGGATGTCAGCGCGCGAGAGCAGAAAAGCAATCGCCAGCAGATCGTCGCTGCCCACATCGGTGTCGATGATTACAGGCGTTCGCGGCGTTGCGGAAAGAACGGCGCCAGCCAACATCAGAGCGCCGCGCCGCGTCATCCTCTAAGCGCCCTAACCAAAGTCTCCAAATCCCCCTCGTCGTTATAAAAATGAGGCGAAACCCGCAAATGCCCATGCCGCGCAGCCACTAAGATTCGCCGCTCTTTTAGCTTCTTCGCCATCTCAGAAACATCTTGCCCTTCAAACCGCGCCGCCACAATGGGCGACCGGTACGGCTCCACGCTCGCCCCCAGTTCCCGCAGCATTCGCCTCGCCCGATCCGCCAAATCGAGTACGCGTTCCTCAATCGCTTCCGGCCCGATACTCAGTATCATCTCCACCGACGCCCGCATCGCGTAAAGCAGCGCGAAAGGCAGCATCCCGCCTTCGTACTTGGCGGCGCTGCACATCGGCTCCGGGATCCCGTGGTGAAGCCGATCCACCGAACGCCAGTCGCGATGGCTCCTCCAGCCCACTACGTTAGGCGGCAGGCGCTCGCGTAAGTCCGGGCGAACATACATGAATCCGGCGCCATTTGGAGAGAGCAGCCACTTGTACCCGTGCACTGCAAGCATGTCCGGCTGGATGCGGCCGCAGTCAAATCTCAACGCGCCGACACTCTGAGTGCCATCCACGAACAGCAATACGCCGCGCGATCTCAGAAATCTTGAAATCTCCTCGAGCGGGGGCACAAATCCCGTGGTGTAATTTGCCGAGCTCAACACCACCAGTCGCGTGCGCTCGTTGATTGAATCGTAAAACTGTTCCCAGGCGCATTCGAGAAATTCGACGCCCCGCGATACCAACGCTCCGAGTGCGTATAAATTATTCGGGAATTCATCCTTGAGCGTGACCACGCGATCGCCACGCTGCCAGTCGAGCCCCGAGATCAAGACCGCCAACGCCGAGGATGCGTTAGTGACGAACGCAATGTCATCGGCAGTGCAGTGAATCAGCCGCGCTACCAACGCGCGTATCTGGTCCATGTCGTCGAACCAATTCAGAAAATCCTCGCAGGCCAGTTCGTCCCGATGCGCGAAATGCCGCGCCACAGCCTCCACTGCACTCCTGGGCGTCTGGCCATGGGTCGCCGTGTTCAGGTAAGTCCAGTTTTGGAGGCAGGGGAATTCGCTCCGTATAGAGTCCCAATTCATGCGTGCTGCCGCACAAACTCGGCGGCCTCCGCTACCGGGACATCGCTCGACTGTTTGGTCCGGCGCTCGACAATCTCCACTTTGCCCTGAGCGAGTTTCTTGCCAATCGTAATCCGGAACGGTATCCCGATTAGATCCGCGTCCTTGAACTTCACTCCGGGCCGTTCATCGCGGTCGTCGAGCAGAACATCGAATCCAGCGCTCTTGCAAGCCGCGTAGATCTCTTCGGCAGCCGTCCTCTGGGCAGCGTCCGAGTGATTCACTGGCGTCACCACCACAGTGAAGGGAGCGATGGACACCGGCAAAGCCATGCCATCCTTATCGTGAAACAGCTCGATTGCGGCGCTCAAGATTCGCTCGATGCCGATCCCATACGAGCCCATGATCACTTTTACGTCTTCACCGGCCTCGTTCAGCACTCGCAAGCCCATCGATTCCGAATATCGATAGCCCAGCTTGAAAATATGGCCCACCTCCATCGACTTCACCAACTTGATAGGAGCGCCGCAGTTGACGCAGCTATCGCCCCCGGCCACTTGCCGCAGGTCCATATACTCAGGCTGAAAATCCTTGCCGGGCGTCACATTGCGCAGATGGTAATCATCCCGGTTCGCGCCGGCGATCATGTTGCGCCGGCCTTTCAGCGCCTCATCCGCGACGATCCGCAGCTTCGTTACTTCTACCGGGCCGAGCGATCCCGCCTCAGCGCCGAACCATTCGCGAATCTCCTCGAGATGCGCGGGGCGGATTTCCGAGGCTCCTATCGCGCTCGAGAACTTGGTTTCGCTTAGCTGGTGATCACCTCGCAGGAGAGCGAGGATTGCCTTGCCATCGGCAACCATCACGAGGCTCTTCATCTGCGATGTTTCGGGTAAGCTGGTGAACTCCGCCACTGCGGCGATCGTCTTCCGTCCGGGAGTGTGGAACGGCTCTGGCGTGAAATCGCCTTCGGGATCGGCCTGCGCGGGTTCGCTAGGACGAGCGACCGCCTTCTCGAGATTGGCGGCGTAATCGCACTTGGTGCATTGGACAATGTAGTCTTCGCCCGCATCGGATTTCACCATAAACTCATGCGAATCTTTGCCGCCCATCGCGCCCGAATGTGCCTGCACGGTCGTGTACTTCAGACCGCAGCGGTCGAAAATCCGGCAATACGCGTGATGGTTCTTTTGGTACGAGACGTCCAGACCGGCGGCATCCAGATCGAACGAGTAAGCGTCCTTCATGATGAACTGCCGCAGCCGCAGCAGCCCCGATTTCGGACGCGGCTCATCGCGAAACTTGGTCTGAATCTGATACCAGATCTGCGGAAGCTGCTTGTAGCTGCGCAACTCGCCGCGCGCGATGGCGGTCATACCTTCTTCATGCGTCATCCCCAGGCAGAAATCGCGCTTGAAGCGATCCTTCAACCGGAACATGTCATCGCCCAGGAGCTGCCAACGTCCGGATTCCTGCCACAACTCCGCGGGGTTGAGCATCGGCAGCGACATCTCCTGCGCGCCAATCGCATTCATCTCCTCGCGCACGATCCGGGTGATTTTGAGAAGTGAGCGCTGCGCGAGATACAGGTAATTGTAAAGGCCCGCCGAGACTTGCCGGATGTAGCCTGCCCGCAACAATAATTGGTGACTGACGACCTCGGCTTCCGCGGGGGTCTCCCGCAAAGTGGGAATAAAAAGTTTGCTCCAATGCATCGGAGTTTTCAGTCTAGCAATGTGATCCGCTGGGCTGAGGGGTGGAATAGACTGTGGATAGATGCCCACAATGCAAACAATCCAAGTAATGCTCGACGCCGGCCTGCTCAAGGCCGCCGACCGGGCTGCCCAGCGCAAGAAGGTGAATCGGTCGGCATTGATTCGGGAAGCCCTCCACGAACATCTAAAGCGGCTCCGCACGCGGGAACTTGAAGAATTGATCGGCGTGGTTATCAGGCACAACCACAGAAACCTGAGGAGTTCCGCGTCTGGGAGGAAGCCGCAGCATGGCCGGAAGACTAAGCCGTGGCGACGTACACCTCTGCAGGTTCACGCCCCCGGACAAGCAGCGCCCTGTTCTCGTCCGGACACGCGACAGCGCAATCCGCAATCTGTCGACCGTAACTGCCGCTCCGATCGCTTCAACGATACGCGGCGTGCCATCCGAAGTGGTTCTAGATATCGATGACGGGATGAAAGCGCTCTGCGCCGTGAACCTCCACAATGCCGTTACAATATCCCAACAACGCCTGGGACGCCGCTTGGCTCGATTGGGCCCGCACCGCTTGAGCGAGGTCTGTGCGGCGTTGGGCTTCTCGCTCGGTTGTGAACTGGCGAGCCACTGATGAGCGCGCCGAAAGCCTGGTTGCGTTGAGTAATCAGTGGATGCCAGCACCACCGGGCAATAGACGCTGCCGCCAAGATCGCAGGCGGGGCCTACGCCATTTCCGCCCTCCTTCTGTTGTAGAATAATTCTTAGACCGGGGGTGGATCTTCAGCAGTAGATGGTTACCTAGAACTGCATCGGTTGTCGCGCCTGCTTTTCTCCGAAAGATCGCCGTCAATTTCTTTGCCCTGATTTTCCCCGACGATTGCCGGATCTGCGCCGCCCCCCTGAACGAAGTGACGCGTATACCGGTGTGCCCGGCCTGCCTGTCAAAACCCGCGGCGATGACTGCCGAGTACTTCTGCGCAGGTTGCCGGACTCCCTTTCTCAACGCATATCCGCTGGATGAAAACGGCCTCTGCGGCCTATGCCGCTACGGTTTGAACAGCTTCGACGCGGCCTATTCCTTCGGCGCTTATGAGGACGAGTTGCGGGCGCTGATCCATCTGTTTAAATACGGGAAGGTTCAGACCTTGGCCAAGCCCCTCGGTAAGTTGCTCGCGAGCGTACTCCCGCGCGACCAGCGCTTCGACCTCATTCTACCGATGCCTCTGCATTGGCGGCGGCGTTGGAATCGAGGTTTCAATCAATCCAATTTGCTGGCGCGGGAGATTGCGCGGCGCACGGGCGTACCGCTCCGCAAAGTTGTCCGCCGGGTGCGCAACACCACGGCCCAGGTAGGTTTGACAAACGCCAAGCGCCGGGACAACGTGGCGCGCGCGTTCCGCGTCAAGCCGCGCCAAGCGCTCGGCGGTCTCCGCGTGTTGCTGATCGATGATGTGATGACTACCGGGGCAACCGCGGGCGCTTGCGCAACCGCTCTCAAAAAGGCGGGCGCCAAACACGTCACACTGCTCACGCTCGCTCGGGTGGACCGCCGCTTTGTGGCGGCGCAGCGCAAAGATTCCGCGGTAGGGTTTCCTGAATCGCCGTTTTCCGGGAGCTTCGAAGATGCCAAGTCTGGATCGACTGCATAAACCTGTACTCGTCTTGAACGCCAGTTTCGAGCCAATCAATATTTGCGCGGCCAGGCGCGCGCTGGTTCTGGTGTTGAAGGGAGTCGCCTCCGCCGAGGAGTTGTCGTCCAGCCATGTGCACTCCTCGCGCCATACGATGCGCGTGCCCTCCGTCATCCGGCTACTCGAGTACCGGCGCATTCCGCATCAGACCCGCGCATTATCGCGCAAGAATATTCTGATGCGCGATCGCTATACGTGCCAGTACTGCCACCGCGCGTTTTCGTCCGGTGAGCTGACCCTCGATCACGTGATTCCACGCTCGCGCGCCGGCGAGACTACCTGGGAAAACCTGGTCGCCTGTTGTCATCCATGCAATAACCGGAAAGGCAGCCGCACGCCGGAGGAGGCCGGAATGAAACTGGCCCGAGCGCCTCGCCCGTTCAGCCTGCACACCAGCCGCCACCTGATGCGTCTGCTCGCCAAAAGCGACGACCAGTGGCGCAAGTACTTATTTTACGAGTAGAACATGCTTTAGCTTGTTCCCTAATACTGCAGCAACGAAAACACGTCGTACCCACTCAACTTCTCCCGCCCTTTCAAAAACTCGAGCTCAAGCACAAATCCCAATCCAACAACCTTCCCCCCAAGCTTCTCCACCAGCCGCGTCACCGCCGCCGCCGTCCCACCAGTCGCGAGCACATCGTCGATAATCAAAACCTTCTGCCCCGGCTCAACCGCATCCTTATGGACCTCCAGAATGTCCGTCCCATACTCGAGCTCATACTCAATTCGCTCACAAAGCGAGGGCAGCTTCTTCGGCTTCCTGACCGGAACAAAGCCGGCATCCAGAGCATAGGCAAGCGCCGGAGCGAAGATGAATCCCCGGGCCTCGATTCCAAGCACGATATCCGGATGGTGCTCGACGTAGTGCTCGCCTAACAGTTGAATGGTACGCTTCAGCCCGGTCTTGTCCTTCAGCAGCGTCGTGATGTCGTAAAAGTTGATCCCGGGCTTCGGGAAATCGGGCACTTCGCGGATCAGCGCTTTCAAATCGTCCATCGGAAGCTGCCAGTTTAGCAGCATAAAATGTGAATGGGATCTGAATTGGGATCTGAATCGAGAATGAGACGCTCGGGATTCGCCGATCTTCCGCTGCACGGCGGCCGCGTTCCTGCCTGGCTGGCTGAGCGAATGGTGAAGCTCGGTACCGCCATCGTCGAGAACGTCATTCACCACTACGGCGTTTCTGAGTTGCTGACGCGCCTAAGTGATCCGTTCTGGTTTCAAGCTCTCGGTTCCGTCATGGGGATGGACTGGCACTCTTCCGGCATTACAACATCCGTGATGGGAGCTCTGAAGCGCGGCTTGAATCCCCGCGCGCACGAACTCGGCATCTATGTCTGCGGAGGGCGCGGGCGGCACTCACGTAAGACTCCGGACGAGCTTCGCGCAATTGCGGATCGGTCCAACTTGAACGCGGACGAACTGGTGCGCACCAGCCGGTTGACGGCCAAGATCGACAACAACGCCATCGCGGACGGCTTCCAGCTTTATCTGCACTCGTTCATCCTGAGCGCATCCGGAGAATGGGCGGTGGTGCAACAGGGCATGAATGGGGTCAGTGGATTGGCGCGGCGGTATCACTGGCACTCCGCAACCGTTCGCGATTTTACATGCGAGCCGCACACCGCAATCGTAGGCGAACACGAAGGCACGATCATGAACCTGGTGGACGCGCATGCGAAACCAGCGCAAGATGCCATGCTCACGATTGCGCAGCAGCATCCGGAAACCACCCTCCAGGAAATGCGCAGGCTTACCCTTCCCAGACACCATGATGTTCGAGCCCATGATGTGGACCTCAAGCGGCTCGGCGCAGTGCTGGCTGTTGCCTACGAACGGGAGCTTCACGACTTCGCCTCGCTGCTCCTGCTCGAAAAGCTCGGCCCGCGCACTTTGCAATCACTGGCGCTAGTCGCTGAAGTGGTCCACGGAGCACCCAGCCGGTTTTCAGACCCGGCGAGATTCTCTTTTGCCCACGGCGGCAAAGACCGGCATCCGTTTCCCGTGCCGCTCAAAACCTACGACGAATCCATCCATGTCCTGCAACGGTCCTTGGATAGCGCGGAGCTCGGCGACACGGAGAAAATCGACGGATTCAAACGCCTGGACCGGTTCGTGCGCGCAATCGAGAAACGCTACGAGCCGGAGGCGAATTTCAATGCGGTCGTCGCGCATGAGTACGCCATCTCCCCCTCGCTCGATGGCAGAAGCGCCGGTCAGTTGTCGTTCCAGTGGGACATGCTCTAGCTTGTCACCTAATGAGACGAAACCCGGAGCGGTTCTCAACAGCCGCTTCTTCCTCGTCCACTCCACGGACCTCCGCCATGCCCGGACCCTTCCATAGCAGTCCGGCTAGTTCGGCCAGTTGTTCAGGCGAACCCACGGCGTACACCTCCACTTGTCCATCGTCCAGATTCCGCGCGTACCCGCGAACGCCCAACGAATTGGCGGCATGCTCCACGAAAAACCGGAAGCCCACGCCTTGCACGCGCCCTCGAACCAAATACTTCCTGGCTAGCTGTGCGCTTCTCAACGGACCTTCAAGAGCGGATAGAGAACGATTTTGCGGAACTGCACCAAGCCATGGTCGCCTTGCAGCACGATCGGGCCGGGGTCGGCTTCATTGGGATCGATCGCGATCGCAGTCAGTCCATCGATATTAGCCTTGTCAATGATCTTCAGGCCGTTCAATGCGACTGAGACTTGCCTCCCGATCAGGCGAATGTCGAAGGTCTGCCACTCCCCGGGTGGCTTACTCGCGTTCATCGAAGGAGCAACGCGGCTATACAGCGCGCCATTGCTATGCAGGGAAGCAGGCTTGCCGTAGTCGTCCAATATCTGCACCTCGTAACGGCCGCGCAACCCGATTCCGCTGTTGCTCCGCGGTCCAATCAGATATTCCACGTGCAGATCGAAATTCTGGAACTTCCTTTCCGAAACCAGATCGGTGGCTCCAGGCGAGTTGGTCAACAAGGCATCTTTGACCATCCAGGCAGCCGATCGGGTCATGCCCACGGGCTGCCATCCCGTGAGATCGCGCCCATTGAACACATTGATGGGATCGCCTCGCTTCCATGCCCCATCGTCTTTATCCGCGAGCGTCGGCGCGCGTACTCCGGTCCACTCCAGATAAGAGAACGGATCGCCCTCGATTTCGAATGTTCCTTTGAGTTTTCCAGCTTCGATCCGTGCCCAGTACAGGCCTTTTTCGAGTTGCTTCGGATCTTTATGATAGCGGCGCTCGAAGCTGAACCGCATCTCGCCATCAAAGATCGTAATCTTCGGAATATCGTCGAGCTGCCCACCCGGAGCTCCGACGAATTTACCTTTTACGACGTCGGTCCCGGCGCCCGAAACCTCAAGCCACCACGCTTTGGGAGGCGAAGCGCCGCTAACAGCGATGTCCCATCGCCCGTTGAATTGCTGGTCGTTGAGGGACGCCCCGAGGCAGGCGCATGGGAGCGCCAAGCACACCAAAGTTGGAAGCAATCCCCGCACACGCAGCATTGGTAGATTTTAGCGCGGTACCGGTTTACACCAGCCCGTTTCTAATAACCCCCTCTCAAACCGTGCATGCCGTTTTCCGGCACACGGCTTACCGATGATCTTCTTGGTGTGGCTTGCGCCGG
>JBPCOQ010000068.1:0-13450 GCA_051000095.1 Bryobacteraceae bacterium
CCCAAAAAATGCAATTGCGAATCTCGCATCTGCGAATTTCCTGCTATCTCATTGAACTGGCGACCGATTTACCTTTCGTGCGAAGTTCCTGCCTACCCGGCGCTGACTCGGTTATTTCAAACTGACCCACTACCAGTTTCCGCAAACCACGGAGGAGACGGATTTGCCCATCGAAGAACGCTTTTCGCGGCAATTCACAAACTCGTCAATACTGCCGCGCCGCCGCTCTCGATGCGCTTCAACTGGCCGCAGGCCGCGTAGATGTCCCGCCCGCGCGGCTTCCTCAGGAAGCATGGCATGGCTCGCCGCATGATGTTCTGGAAAGCCTGCACTCGTGCAGCGTCCGGCGTCTCGAAGGCTATGCCCGGTCCCGGGTTGAGCGCGATCAGGTTCACCTTGCAGTTCAGATTCGACAGCAGCTTCGCTACCCGCCGGGCATCGGCGTCGGTGTCGTTGACACCTCTCAAAAGCACATACTCGAAGGTCAGTTTCTCCCAGGGCCTGAGCGGGTACGCTCGGCAGGCGGACAAAAGCTCGCGCAGGTGGTACTTGCGTGTGATCGGCATCAGCTCGCGGCGCTGTTCCTCGGTCGACGCGTTCAGCGAGATAGCCAGTTTCGGCCTGACGATCTCGCGCCCCAACTCCTCGATCTTCGGCGTGATCCCGGACGTCGATAGTGTGATCCTGCGGGGCGAGAGTCCGATTCCACCAGCGTCGGTGAGCAGGCGGGTCGCTTTCACGACGTTCGGTAGATTCAGCAGCGGCTCGCCCATACCCATCATCACGATGTTGAGGCGGCCACTTGCGGGAGTGAGCCGATGGGCCTTCATGACGAATAGCACTTGGCCGACGATTTCGCCGGCCGTGAGATTGCGCTCCAGTCCCATCAGCGCCGTCAGGCAAAACTGGCAGTTGACCGGGCAGCCCACCTGGCTTGAGATACAAACGGTGTCACGATCCTCTTCCGGCATCAGAACGGTTTCGATGCTGCGCCGGTCCTCGAGCTCCAGCAGATAGCGGCACGTGCCGTCCACCGACTGGAAGCGGGTGAGCAGGCGGGGGATTCCTACTTCGTGGCGGCCGGCGATTTCGGAACGCAAACCGGCGGGCAGGGTCGAAATCTCCTGCACGTCCGACACTTTTTGCCGGTAAAGCGCATCGTAGATCTGGCGCGCCCGGAAGTTTGGCTGGTCCTTTTCCAGGACTTGTTGAATGTCCGCAAGTTCTAGTCCTATAAGGGCTTGGGCCATTTACCTTCAGTTTATCACGGCCTTCGCGGGACACTCCGCGGCGGCCGCGATAGAATGAAAGTAGCCGAAAGGCGCCCATGGCTTCGCTTCCTACTCACAAACTTCGCGACATTGAAACTACGCAACTGACCAACGGTGTACGAATCGTAACCGAGCAGATGCCGCATGTGCGATCCGTGTCGCTCGGAATTTGGATCGGAACAGGTTCGCGGCGAGAGACTCCCGATGAGAACGGAATCTGCCATTTCATCGAACACATGCTTTTCAAAGGAACCAAGAATCGCTCGGCCGAGGACATCGCGCGTTCGGTGGACTCGATCGGCGGCGGCCTGGACGCCTTCACCTCGAAGGAGATGGTGAGTTACAACACCAAGGTGCTGGATGAGCATCTGCCAATTGCCTTCGAGGTGCTCTCCGACATGGTTCGCCATCCTCTGTTTCGGGAGGAGGACATCGAGAAGGAAAAGGGCGTCATTCTCGAAGAGCTGAAGATGGAGGTGGACAATCCGGAATATCTGCTGCACGAAATATTTTCGAGTAACTTTTGGAAAGACCACCCCATCGGTAAACCGATCCTCGGCACCAAGGACACAGTCCAGAAGTTTCACCGGGAGATGCTGGACGAGTATTTCCGGCGAATCTATTCACCAGGCAATATCCTGATCACGGCGGCCGGCAATCTGAATCACGCGAACCTGGTGGATCTGGCGCGCGGGCATTTCGAAGATCTCCCGGTGAACGGCACGCTGGTTCCGGACAAGAAGCCGACCCCGCACGCGCGGCTGGTTTTCCGCAACAAGACTTCACTCGAGCAGACCCATCTCTACATGGGCGTGCCCTCCTATCCGATGCCGCACGAAGCGCGGTTCGCCTGCTATGTGTTGAATACGGTACTGGGCGGCGGGATGAGCTCACGCCTGTTTCAGAATATTCGCGAGAAGCAGGGCTTGGCATACGCCGTGTATTCCGAATTGAGCATGTACAGGGACACCGGGTGCATGGCGATTTACGCGGGCACCTCGGTAGAGACCGCCGGCAAGGTGGTCAATTCGATTGTGCATGAACTGCGCGAAATGAAGCAGAGTCTGGTGCCGGCCGAGGAACTGCGGCGGGCCAAGGATCATCTGAAGGGCTCGTTCGTCTTAGGGCTGGAATCGACCTCGAGCCGGATGGGCAACTTGGCGCGCCAGGAGCTGTACTACAAGCGTTTTTTCACCATGGACGAGATGCTGCAGAGGATTGAGGACGTCACGGCTGAGCAGGTGCAGCACATCGCGCAGGAGTTTTTCGATCCGAAGAATATCACGCTTGCCATGCTCGGGAACCTGGGAGACTTCCGGATTCGCCGGGAGGATCTGGCCTGTTGAAACCTGGCACACGCGTTAGCTTGTGCTGCATTTGGGCGTTTGCCGTTCTCCAATCCGCCTTCGCCCTGGACGTAAATTCCCTCAAGCCGCAAGGCTACGTCAGCGATTTCGCCAATGTCCTGGACGCCGATACGCGCGCCAAGATCGAAGATTACTGCGGGCGCGTTGAGCAGTCTACCAGCGTGCAAATGGCGCTGGTGACGGTGAACACGTTAGACGATCAACCGATCGAGGATGTGGCCAACACTCTCTATCGGAAGTGGGGAATCGGTAAGAAGGGCAAGGATGAGGGCGTTCTACTGCTGCTCGCCATTCAGGACCATAAGGACCGGGTGGAAGTGGGATATGGACTCGAGCCGATTCTGCCGGATGGATTTGCCGGCAGTGTATTGCGCGAGGCCCGTCCACTGTTGCAAGCGCAACAATATGGACCAGCGATGTTGGCGGCGGCCGAGGAGATTGGCTCGCGAGTTGCCAAGGCCAAGGGCGTTACGCTCGACTTCAGCTTGGTCCCGCGGCGTCGCGAGCCGGTGGGCAGGCAACGAGGGCTTCCCTGGCCTATCATCATTCTGGGCCTGATCGTGCTGTTTTCGCTGTTCAGCCGCGGGCGCAGGGGCGGTGGCGGAGGCGGTGGTTTCCTCACCGGCATGCTGCTCGGCAATGTTCTGGGCGGAGGCAGCCGCTGGGGCGGAGGCGGATTCGGCGGATATGACTCGGGCGGCGGTGGTGGCGGCGGCTTTGGCGGCTTCGGCGGTGGAGATTCCGGCGGCGGCGGGGCGTCTAGTAACTGGTAAATTCGATGGATGACAAACTAACCGAGTTGGTGGAAAGACTGAACAAGGCGCATCAGGACCGGCTGGTGTCGGTGGTGCTGTACGGATCGGCCGCGGCAGGCGATCACCACGAAAACTTTTCCGATCTGAATGTGCTGTGCGTGCTCACCGCTGTTACCGTGAAGGAGCTGGCGGAATTCGAGCCAGTGCTCAAGTGGTGGCGGGCGCAAGGCAATCCTTCTCCACTCCTGATGAGCGAGCATGAAGTGCAGACCTCCACCGATTGTTTTCCGATCGAGTTCCATGACATGCAGGAGCAGCGCCGGGTGCTGTTCGGAAAAGACGTGATCGCGGATCTTGTGATCGACCGCTCCTTTTACCGGGCGCAAGTGGAGCACGAGTTGCGAGCCAAGCTGCTGCGCTTGCGTCAAAAGTGCGCCGGTTTACTGTCCGATGAGAAGGCTTTGCTGCGCCTGATGCTCGATTCGGTATCCACCTTTCTTGTGTTGGCCCGGCATGCATTGTTACTCTCGGGTATTAGCGCGGATTGGAAGAAGCGGGGCGTGCTATCGCGGCTACCTGAGATCGGCGTGGACGCGTCGCCATTCGAACGGCTGTTGGACGTTCGCGAACAGAAGCGGAAGGCGAGCGAGTTGGAACCGGGACCACTGCTGGAACCGTATTTAAGAGAGATTGAAGCGCTAGTCTCGCATGTAGACCGGCTTGAGAAATAGCTGATAGGTATAGAAAAGAGGACGCATGAAATTCGCTCTGATCGTCATCGTTGTACTGATTTTAGCGGGCCTGCTGTTTGGCGGCTCGCTGGTAGGGACTCGCAACAGCCTGGTGGGCGAACGCGCAGCCATCGACTCGCAGTGGTCGCAAGTAGATGTGGCTCTCCAAAGACGCGCGGACCTGATCCCGAACCTGGTGGAAACTGTCAAGGGTTTCGCCAAACAGGAGCAGGCGGTGATCAAGGAAGTGACCGATGCGCGCGCTGCGTTAGGTGGAGCGAGAACTCCGCAGGAGAAAATGCAGGCCAATGGACAACTGGATTCGGCTTTGTCGCGCCTGCTGGTGGTGGTGGAAAATTATCCGCAGCTAAAGTCCAACGAGAATTTCCTGCGTCTGCAGGATGAGCTAGCCGGAACCGAAAATCGTATTGCGATTGAACGCCGCAAGTATAACGAGACCGTGCAGAAGTACAACACGGATATCGCGCTGTTCCCGAAGAACATCGCGGCGGGAATGTTCGGCTTCACGGCCAAAGATTACTTCAAAGCCGATGCGGCCGCTAAGACCGTCCCCAATGTAAAGTTCTAGTCCAGTAACACAGGCATTCTTGCCTGTGTGGGTCTTAGACGTACAATCCTAATGATGTTCCACAATTACATCGATAGCGAATGGGTGTCCGGCGACACCTTTGAAAATCGCAATCCGGCAAACACGGATGAAATCGTAGGTCTGTTCGTAAAAGGAACTCCGAAAGACATCCAGAGAGCGGCCGATGCCGCCCAAGCCGCTCTCAGTGCATGGTCCGCCTTGCCCGCCCCCGCGCGCGGCGCATTCCTCTTCAAAGCCGCCGAAATCCTGGAGCGCCGGTTCGAGGAAATCTCCGCCGAGATGACGCGTGAAGAGGGTAAGACCTTGCCGGAATCGAAAGGCGAGGTACGCCGCTCGATCAACATCTTCCGGTATTTCGCGGGCGAGGGCGCGCGCATGCCTGGGATCCTGGCGCCGTCGGAGCGCGAACGCGTTCACATGTTCGCAATCCGCAAGCCCATCGGCGTGGTGGGTCTGGTCACGCCGTGGAATTTCCCGAGCGCTATTCCCGCCTGGAAGATGGCCCCCGCGCTGATCTGCGGAAATACGGTCGTGCTCAAGCCCGCTTCCGCCGCGCCGCTCAGCGCGTGGAGACTGGTGGAGGCGTGCCACGAAGCAGGCATTCCCAAAGGGGTGGTCAACTACATCGCGGGGCCGGGCGGCACGCTGGGCGAGGCTCTGGTCGAATCCACTCCATTGAAAGCCATTTCCTTCACCGGTTCGTGCGATGTCGGCCGCTGGCTCCATCAAGCGGCATCCAAGCGCGCGCTACGGATTCAGCTCGAAATGGGTGGCAAGAATCCCACCATCGTGCTGGCCGATGCCGATTTTCCGAGCGCGGTAGAGAACGTGGTGAATGCGTCATTCTTTTCAACCGGGCAGAAGTGCACGGCAACGAGCCGGGTGATTGTCGAGGACGCCATCTACGATCGATTCCTGGATGCTTTGGTGGAGCGTACCAGGAAGCTGAAGGTCGGCGATGGGATGCAGGCGGGAATCGAGATCGGTCCGGCGGTGGATCGGGCGCAGCTCGAGACAGACCTGAAGTACATTGACATCGGCAAAAAAGAAGGGGCCCGGCTGTGCGCGGGCGGCAACCGGTTGACCGGCGATGGGTTCGACAAGGGCTATTTCGTCGAGCCAACGATCTTCGCCGGCGTCACGGAAGATATGACGATCGCGCGCGAAGAGATTTTCGGCCCGGTGCTGGCGGTGATGCGGGCGAAGGATTTTGAGGACGCGATGCGGATCGCGAACAACATCCCATTGGGGCTTTCAGCCTCGCTCCAGACCACGAACGTCTCGCGGGTGTTTGAGTATATTCATCGCATGGAAGCCGGCCTGCTGACCATTAATCTGCCAAGCGCGGGCGTCGAATATCAGTTGCCATTCGGCGGCACAAAAGATTCCAGCTTCGGCGCAAAGGAGCAGGGGCCGGCCGCGCTCGAATTCTACAGCGATTACAAGACGGTCTATTTGAAATACTGACAATGAGACTTGGACAGGTGCAGTGGGACCATTCGGTTACTGCTGCGATATTTGAAAGCAACGGCGACGCGCGTCCCATCCCGGACTACAACTTTTACGAGTTGGTTTGCCAGTCGGAGAAAGATGGCGTTCCGCTACCGGCTCTGGCCGCGCGGTTGGCAACAGGGCACCGCGAAGTCCTGGCGCCGCTGATTCCAATTCAGCCACGCGAGGTCTGGGCCTGCGGCTGCACGTATGAAAACAGCGCAAGCTTTCGCGATGCGGAGCATGGGACGCGCGAAGGATTCTACGCCCATGTGTATCGCGAAGCCCGGCCCGAGATCTTCTTCAAAGGCACGGCGCGGTTCTGTACCGGCCCGGGGCAATCGATCGGCCTGCGCTCCGATTCGAAGTTCACCGCGCCGGAGCCGGAGTTGGCTGTGCTTCTCGGCGCGAAAGGAAAGGTGCTGGGCTATACCATCGCGAACGACGTTTCGGCATGGGACATCGAGCGGGAGAATCCTTTGTATTTACCGCAATCGAAGATGTACTCCTGCGCCTGCGCGATTGGGCCGGTGATCGTCACGACGGACGAGCTGACCAATCCGTATCGGTTGCACATGGAGTGCACGGTCGAGCGCGAGGGCGCGGTCATCTTCTCCGGCGAGACGAACACGTCATCGCTCCACCGCACGATCGAAACACTAGTCGAGTTCTTACTGCGTTCGAACCCGGTGCCCGCCGGATCGGTGCTGCTCACGGGCACCGGCATTATCGCGCCTCAAGAAGCGGCGCTCGCTCCCGGAGATATCGTCACCATCCGGGTTCCGGAAATAGGCGAGCTGCGCAACACAGCGGTGCTGGTGTAACCGGCATGTCAACTGAACTTCGCTGGCATCCGCTGTTGAAGCAATGGGTACCTGTCGCGGCGTTGCGGCAGGATCGCCCGCAGATGCCGGAGAACTGGTGCCCCTTCGATCCAGGCTCAGGACGCGTGCCCGCCGACTACGACGTTTTCCTCTACCCCAACGATTTTCCAGCGTTCAGCTTTGACAATCCGCCTTTCTCGCCGGAGACAGGCCTGTTCGGTGCAACCGGCGCGCAAGGGGCATGCGACGTCGTTCTGTATTCGCCCAATCACAATCTGCTGCCATCGCAATTGACCGTCGATCAATGGAAGAAAGTGATCGGTCTGTGGACCCACCGGTCGATAGAATTGTTTTCAAATCCGGAAATTGCCTACGTCCTGGTATTCGAAAACACGGGTGTAGCGATCGGCGTCACGATGCCGCATCCACACGGCCAGATCTACGCGTTTCCGTTTCTGCCGCCGTTGGTAAAAATCGAGCTTGCCTCCGCGGCGGAGCACTACCAGGATTCGGGCGAGTGTGTGTACTGCGCGATATTGCGGCGTGAACTGGCCGATGGCGCGCGCATCGTGGCGGCGA
This sequence comes from Bryobacteraceae bacterium, assembly GCA_051000095.1. GTDB lineage: Bacteria > Acidobacteriota > Terriglobia > Bryobacterales > Bryobacteraceae > JBBSHP01. The sequence goes on from JBPCOQ010000068.1 coordinate 7,629, forward strand.
ATGACAACTTTGTCGCGTTTCTGCCGTTCTTCGGCAGATTTCCAACCGAGCTGCACATCTATGCGCGACGGCATTTTGGAAGGCTAGCCGATCTGACCGGCGTCGAGATTGACGATTTGGCTGCCTTGCTCAGCGTCGTTCGGAGAAAATACGATCATCTGTACGGGTCTCCGATGCCGCTGATGATGCTGGCGCGCCAGCAACCCGCCAAAGGCGAATATCCGTATTTCCATTTCCATGTGGAGTTTCTGCCGATTCAGCGAAGTCCCACGAAAATTAAATACCTGGCATCGGTGGAAAGTGGAACCGGTACCTTTCTGAACGACACGCGCGCCGAGGTGCAAGCGATCAAAATGCGGGAAGCGGAGCCCCGAGCGTGACCGTCCATCTCGATTGGCCATCCGAGGTGGTGAACCATCTTGCGGAGGAAGCTCACCGGAAGGTCTTTTTCTGGCCGCGTACGTTTTGCAAACCCTTCTTCAAGAAAAGACTTCGAACGGCACGGCTCCTTCCGATGAAGCCTCGAAACGCGAGGCGCGCGAAGAAGCCGGTCGAAGCATCCGTGAACTTCGTAAGACCAACGTCGGTGGCCCCAATCTGAGTATCCGCGACCTGGTTTTCTCCGGGGCCTGTCCCGCCGGGATCCAATGGTCCGGCGTTTCAACTGAACATGCCGGACCGTGAACCGATCGTTTTTCTCCCATACTATGAAGCTGGCGGAAGGCCGGATGGCAAATGGCGATGTCCGGTACGACTGCCGGGTCGAGTTGAGCGAAGTGGATTCCGCGCCATCACTAAAATTGCTAGCCGCGTCCAGGCGTTGTACCGCGATTCGATTTGAGACCTACGCAAAAGAGTCTCGAAACATTAGGCATCACAGATGCCACGACCAGGTGCGGCGCGCGCCTCTCTACTTGCCCGGGAACACGCGCCGATTCTTCCCCAACGCCGGCCTGCACAGCCCGATGCCATTATCCTGGACATTGAAGATTCCGTCGCGCTGGAAGAAAAGGATGGCGCCCGCATTCTGGCCAGAAACGCGCTAGGTGCTGTTTCTTTCTATGGAGCGGAGAAAGATGGTGCGCGTCAACGCGCCTCCTCTCGGACTTGAAGATGTCCGCGCGATCGCGCCTCACGGCGTCCATGCCTTCATCCTCCCGAAGATCGAGGAACCGCATATCGTGGCTGCCTTTGATCAGTTGGCGCGCGACGTGCTTCGGCCCACGCCGAGCGCACGCCGCAAGGCAGAGAACGCTGCACGCGCGGTCGGCATCCAGCCCCTAGCCCCCGTCTATTCCGACATCGACAACGAGGATGGTTCATGTGGACATCGCCGTCATCGCGGCGCCATCGGCGGATCCGTTCGGGAATTGCTCGGGCGTCGATGGTCCGGCTGCCTGCGGGCCGCTCGGGTTCGCCTTGGCCGATTCGCAGGAAATCTGGTCGATCAGGTAGTGGTGGTGGATACCATCGGCGACTCCGCGAAAATCGTTTCGGGCACAAACAAAATCACGAACTCCCCGGATCAACTCCTGATCGCAGGATCTCATCGGCATATTTATGTCGCAAAGAATCGGCGGTGAATTTGAAGAGCGGGATGCTTTCGTGGTGTTGGCTGGCGCGGCTACCCTCGCTAGACAGCGAATCGAGTCATACGCAAACCGGTCTCCGCCGGCAGGTCTCGACGCGTTGACGGTCAGCGAAAATGGCGATGGAACTCCGCCGCCTGGATCTTGCGCCGATCATTCTTAATCGGCTTAGTTTAGCGTTTTAGAAGCTATGGTGCGGAGAGGGGGACTTGAACCCCCACGAGATTGCTCCCGCTACCACCTCAAGGTACTTGACAGGTTTTCCTCAGGTATCCGGATCTTGCCTTTTCAACAAATTAGGAGAGGTCCGGTTTCCCTTAAGTTCTCCCACTTTCGTGAAAACCGTTGCAAGACCGTTGCAGTTTTGAATCCGAATCTTCGTCTACTTGGAGCCAACAAGATGGAAATATTTAAGGCTCTTTTCACAGTTGTGGAAGCGAAAAGCTTGTAATTAAGGGACCGAACGAAGGTTGTCCTTATCAAATTGTGAGTTGCGCGGATCAGCGCTTAACAGTGGTGGCAATTTTGTTATGAGGCGCAATTAAGTGCGCTTGAACAAGGGCTGCTGAGGCGTTCGTGAGACCGAGTTTTTTACCTCGATTGCAGGACCAGAGCGCACCATGCTGACGTTTGCGGGTTTTAGATCGGAGAGTATACGACTCCAGCGGCGTTGGCCGGCAGCGGCGCAGTCTGTTGATTGAGCAATGGCAGGACAATCTTCGGCACTTCTCCCCGCGGAGATTCGGCTTGTTGCGTCTCTCCATGCCGGGGGCATACGCCATCTTCTCAGTTGAAACTTTCAACTCCGGATTTGATGTGGCTGGGGCAGCGATGCCCGAAGATGCGAGCCAGCATGGCCCGGGCTTTGAAGACTCTTGTAGCTACGGTATTGATTGGGGTATGCATTTTTGCAGCAATTTCTTCGTAGGACAACTCTCCGGTAACGCGTAGCCGAAATGTAGTGCGTAGCGGTTCCGGGATCGGCAGAAATAGTTTTTCGGCGGCAAGAGAAGCTTCAACGATCTCGAATTGGTAGTCCGTCACGGGAAGGCAGCGTTCGTGATCCTCGCCGTCAAATTGTACTGTGAGTCGCACCATTTTTTCGGTACACCGCGAGCGGTCCGAGCGGAGCTTCTGTAAGATGGCAATCTGGACAACGCGGTAGATGAAGGTTTGCAGCCGCGCATCGCCGCGAAATGTTCCTTTTGAGCGAATCAGAGAAATGTAAGCATCGTGAAGAATATCTTCACGGTCTTCCGGCCGTGCGACTTCACGAGCCAGCAAACCTTTAACCTGCTTGCTCTGGGAAAAGTAGGTTTTGTAGAGCTCATCACGGGCGCCGGCACCATCAGCCTGGGTACTGAGCAGCAACTCTTTTTCCGCGGAACACCTACTTGCGAAATTTTGAGCATTGTTCCTGAGGTCGAATTGTTCATGTGCCTTGACTCGAATTGAACTTCCAAGTACTCGGGCAAAGAGGCACATATCGCCTCTCTGCAGCAGTCGATTGTTATTGAATGGCGATCGTTGTGACTGGTTTGCTCAACCGGATTCCGGCTGCGAAAACAATAGGAACGTCGCTCGCCGAAGGTACATTTAAGGGGATGCGAGCTTCTACCTGCAGCACGCCTGGATAGGCTGCAGGCGTGGTCGCGCGGGTAATTTCCGCTCTTCGTCCGCCGATTAAAATGTAGATACCCGCGGCAGTTTGAAAATCGGTTCCCGTTGTCCCCACTTGACCATCGGCGAGAGCAGGATTACTCTGCCCGGCTCCGGTCACGAACAACCGGATCGTTGATCCTTTGGTAGAAGGATTCTGTATCGAGTTCACCGAGTTGTCCATATTGAGTACTACCGCCGGCCCCGTGCCGCTCTCATTAATTGTAAAAACTGCGGGAGCTGTGATGTCGACCGAAACCGTTGCAGCCGCGGTCCGGACACCGTTGGTCTCTACAACCAAATCGAACGAATTCTGGCCGGCGACGGAGTTTGGTACCAGAGCGGCAATTTGGTCTGCGTTTACAGAGACGATGGGTGCAGGCGTATCTCCGAACAAGACGCGCGTACCGAGAAAACTGGTTCCCAGCACTCCGTCCACTAGGGAGTTCGTACCGCCGCTGGCTGAACCAATCCCCGAACCCAAGATGGTCACGATTTCATTTGGCGCAACCGCGTCCGCCAGGAAACTGGCTGCATTCACAATACCGGAAGCTGAGATGCACGGTGTGGTGCCGCCTGTACAGGCGGGTGCAACGCGCAAAACACCCCGCGCTCCGAGGGCGCGTTCATTTCTGAAGTTGCTGAAAAACTCATACGGGCCAGGAGCGCCCGGTGCAGTAAATTCGAAATAGGTGCTGGCTCCAGGCATGACCGGATTTCTCAATCCAACGGGACCGTCCGGAAGTTTCACTGCAAAGCTTATCGGCTCCTGGCCCTGTGTCGGAACATCGCCCGGAACAGTCAAGTGAACCGAAATCCGCTCTCCGGGCATGGCAACAAAGTTCGCGGGCTGATATGTGACTTCACTACCCGTGAGTTCGACAACTCGAGTGCCGGCAGTTGGAGCAGACAGCGGGTCCCGCAGATTGGCGTCCGGAATCGCGCCAAGATCGACCTGGATCGCGTTCGCATTCACTACATTAGTTGTTACGCCCTGCTGAGGAAGCGCGAAAGCAACGAGAGCGTCACCCGGGGGCGATATGCCACCGATGCGGGCCGGCGCATTGCCCCCGAACGCCATGATAACGTATTGGCGTCCGTTGACCGTGTAGACGGCTCCGCAGCCATTGGCTCCGCCGAAGCCAGTCGCGGTGCTGGAGAAGGTCCAGAGAACCTTGCCCGTACGGGCGTCCGCGGCATTGAACTGCCCATTGCCTTCACCGTAAAAAACAAGATCGCCAGCCACAACCACACCTGTAACGGTTTTCTGGGGTGTCTTGATCTGCCAGGCGATGTGCCCGGTTGTGGTATCCACCGCATCTATTAGGCCATATGTCTCTACTCCGTTCAGCCCAGGTACTTCGTGCTGGCCGGTGGAGCCCAAACTGGTGACGCGCGGCTCGACCGCGTGGTAAACCCACGGATCGTAACCGCCTGCTGCGATGTAGGTCATTCCCGTGCGAGGACTATACGCACTCGGCGTCCACTGCGGACCGGATTCGAAGCCAGGGTTGATCAGATACGGCACTTCCTGCGGCACGGTAAACGGCGCTCCCAAATTGAATCCTTTTGTGGCAGCGGATGGGGTAATCAAGCGCGGTATCAGGGAGTCGGTTGCCGGAATTGGCTGTGTGGGTGACGCATTCTGCCAAGCGGGGCCGGAAGGTACAGGAGTTTCGGTGATGTCATAGAGCGGAGTGCCATTGCGGCGGTCAAACAGGAAGTAATACCCGGCTTTGGTGGCGTGTCCTACAGCAGGAATGCTCTGGCCGTTGCGGATCATCGTGAAGAGATGAGGGGACTGGACGGAATCGTAATCCCAGAGGTCATGATGCAATTCCTGGAAATGCCAGCGGCGCTGACCGGTGGCCAGATCAAGCGCGACAATCGAATCGGAAAAGAGATTGTTGCCCGCGCGTTGCGAGCCGTTCTCATCGGGGGAGGGTTGCCCGGTTCCCACGTATAGAAGACCAAGGGCAGTATCCGCAACGGGGGTTCCCCAAACGGTTGCTCCGCCCGATCGCCAGGACTGGCCGGCCCAGGTGTCGTTGCCAAATTCGCCGGTAGCAGGCACAGTGTAAAAGCGCCAGATCTGGCGCCCTGTGTTGGCGTCGTAAGCGGTGACATGACCGCGGCGCAGAAACTCGCCCCCGGAAGTTCCGACGATCACCATGCCGTTGACGTAAAGCGGCGCCATTGTTTCGGTATAGCCATCCTGCCAGCGATCGACGGCAGCGCGCCATGCTTCTTTTCCCGTGGCTGCATCCAGGCCTATCAGTATGGCATCCAGACGGGCAATAAACACTTTCCCGCTACCTACCGCTACACCGCGGTTGCACTGACCGGACGATATGGAAAGATCGCTGAGTGGAGGCATATCAGCCGGATTGTAGGTCCACTTCACTGCTCCGGTTGTTGCGTTGAGTGCAAACACGTGATCATGAGGAGACGTTGAACTAAGCCGCAAGCGGCAGTTGTGAGGATCTCGTCTTCGCATTGTTGTGCGGCATGAGCCCGGCGTCCTTCTTGCGCCGGCCCATCGCGCTTCCTTTTGATCGCAAAATCTGATCTCGT
>JBPCOQ010000085.1:0-7735 GCA_051000095.1 Bryobacteraceae bacterium
CGCCTCGAAAGATTACACCGAATTGCTAAAGGAGCACGGCATCCTCATCAGCATGAGCCGCAAGGGAAATCCCTACGACAATGCGGCCTGTGAATCGTTCATGAAGACCTTGAAATACGAAGAGGTGGTGTGCTGTGAACGGCGGATCTCGAAAGATCCGGCGATGCTTTATCGGAGATGGAGGAAGATCCTCCGGAGTCGGCCTGCAGGGGCGGGCTCCAAACCGCCACAAGCTGCTGGGGTCAAGAGTCCCGGTGGTGAGCGTTGTGGAAAAAGGCGGAAGCAATTCCGTCAGGTATGGCTCAAGGAGACGAACGTGAGTGAACCACTGACGACGTGTCGTAACGTATCGAATCGGCGTCGAAACCGGGATCTGGACTTCTATCCCGCGAGCAAAGGTTGGGAGCGACCTGCTTACTGTCCAACCGGCGTCCGGCATGAAGGTGGCGTGACCTTGGGACGGGCTTCGATAAGGAACACAGGAACCTGTCGTTCCGATGTGAAGGGAGAAATCCAAGCGGTACATCACCGCAAGGGTCTGAGTACCGATGCGGAGCACAGGGGCGGAGATGCCCGTAGTAGGGATGAAGGTCCTGTAATGGGGCTGGACCGAAGGGGCATCGTCATCCGGTTTCTATCCGGCGGACAACCCGCGAGGGGATGATCTGTATGGATAGAGCCAAGCCGTTTTGTATTGCTAAACGTGATGTATGGGAAGCGTATCGGCAAGTGAAAGCGAACCGGGGTGCGGCGGGAGTAGACGAGCAGTCCCTTGAGGATTTCGATAAGAATCTGAGCAAGAATCTCTATCGGATCTGGAATCGGATGTGTTCGGGAAGCTATTTCCCGCCGCCCGTGAGACGTGTAGACATCCCGAAGGGAGATTCTGGAGGAACCCGGCCGCTTGGTATCCCAACGGTCTCCGACAGAATCGCCCAGATGGTCGTCAAGCGTTACCTGGAGCCGATCCTGGAATCCGTGTTCCACAAGGATTCTTATGGATATCGTCCGGGGAAATCGGCGCACGATGCACTGGCTGTGGCCCGACGCCGTTGTTGGGATCACGATTGGGTGCTCGATCTGGACATCAAGAGCTTCTTCGACGAGATCGACTGGAGTCTCTTGATGCTGGCCGTGCGTCGGCACACCGACTGCAAATGGGTCCTTCTCTACCTGGAACGGTGGCTGGAGGCACCTGTAAGCATGCCGGACGGCACCTTGGTTACGCGAAACAGAGGAACACCGCAGGGGGCGGTGGTAAGTCCCATGCTTGCAAATCTGTTTCTTCACTATGTCTTCGACTGTTGGATACGGAGAAAATATCCGGCCATCCCATTCGAGAGATATGCCGACGATGCGATCTGTCATTGCCAAAGCGAGGCGCAGGCGCTTGAGTTACGTCAGGCGCTGGAACAGAGGTTTGCGGAATGCAAGCTGCAACTGCACCCGCAAAAGACGAAGGTCGTCTACTGCAAAGACGCAAATCGTTCGGAGCAGTATCCCGAACGGTCGTTCGACTTTCTTGGTTACACATTCCGACCAAGAGGGGCTGTCAATCGCAAAGGCGAACGCTTCATTGCATTCGTCCCAGCGGTCAGCAACAAGGCCGCGAAGAAGATGCGGTGCCGCGTGCGGCGCTGGCGATTGCATCGCCGTAACGATCTGGAGTTGGAAGAACTCGCCAGCAAAATCCGCCCGGTTCTCACAGGCTGGGTGCGCTACTATGGCCGGTTTTACCCCTCGAAGCTTCAGGAGGAACTGCGCACGATCGATGCATTTATTGTGCGATGGGCAACTCGTAAATACAAGCGGTTTCAAGGCCACACGATGGCGACATGGGACTGGTTGCGTTCGGTAAAACGTCGCAATCCGAAACTGTTCGCACATTGGAGCCTGGGACCAACGGCCCGATGATAGGAGCCGGATGAATCGAGAGGTTCACGTCCGGTTCTGGGAGAGCGCGGAGCTGAGATGCTCCGCGCCACTCGACTTATAATCACCAACCAACATGATTGAACCCGTGCTCCGAGACGACGCCCTGCTCTGGGACATTCGCAGCTCCGCATCCACCGACGGATCATTCCGGTTGTGGTGGCTCGGTCAGAGCGGTTTCCTCCTGCAGTGGAATACGCGTCATCTTCTATTCGATCCCTACCTCTCCGATTCGCTCACGGCAAAATATGCGGGAACAGATAAGCCGCACATCCGGATGACCCGCTGCCCCGTTCACCTCTCGGCAGCTCGACTTCATCGACGTGATTACGTCCAGCCACGCGCATACGGATCACCTTGATGGTGAGACGCTGAGTGCCGTGCTGAACGCGAGTCGCAATGCGCGACTCGTTGTGCCCGCTTCGGTTCGCGAAATGGCGGTGAACCGGCTCGCGGGCGGAGGACACCGAATCGACGATATTGACGTTGGATCGCCGGTCGACATCGCGGGATTCCGCATCACGGCCGTGCCCTCGGCTCACGAAGAACTGGAGCGGGACGATATGGGCAGATACCGCTTCTTTGGCTACATCGTACAATTCGGGCCGTGGACCGTCTATCACAGCGGCGACACGGTTTTGTACGAAGGCATGGCAGACCGGCTCAAACCATTCGGGATCGATGTAGCGCTTCTGCCGATCAATGGAAGAATAGCGCAAGTGCCCGGGAATATGAATGCTCGAGAAGCCGCCTGGCTCGGCCGCGAAATTGGGGCACGGCTGGTGATCCCGTGTCACTACGACATGTTCACTTTCAACACAGGCCGGGTAGAGGAGTTCACAGCCGCCGCGGATGAAGCAGAACAGCGGTACTCGGTAAGCCACTGCGGTGAGCGGTGGGCGAGCAGCATGCTAGAGAGTTAAATTAGCATCTTCGATCAGGCTGGCAGCACTTCCGGTTGTCGTCGAGGATCTCGCGGCGGTAGCGCCGGAACGCAGATCTTGGCCGCGATCTCAGCCAGCCGGTCAAAAGCGTGCGCGCCGATATCTAGTTTCAAGACCTGCGCGATCACCTGCGTCCACCCATGCAGGAAATAAACCCAGCCATCTTCCACCAATACGCCTCTCGCTTTCCGTCGCGCGAGTGCCTGATGCAGAAACTCGAGTTCACCGCGATAATTCAATTCCCAAGCGATGCCGTTCACCGGGAAGGCCCCGTTGTTCGTAATCGGAGATCCCGGCAAATCTTTGCCCATGCCGGTAGCGTTGATCACGAGTGAGCCGGGCCGCAACTCAGCCATCAGGCGGTCATTTTCCCGCGGATCCGTCTGGCAGTGATACTCCACGCCGATCGGCGTGCCCAAGCCGGCGACCATGGCCCTCAGCTTCTCCAGTCTATTGATCGATCGGTTTACGATCACTATGCGCCGGGGGCGATCGCCGGCATCTGGCTTTCGCGCAAAGTGCAGCATGATCGCTGTGGTTGAGCCGCCCGCGCCCAGGCAAAGGACCTCGCCACCTGTCCGTCCGAAGTAGTTTTGGCCGAGCATTGAGTCGAGACTGATGCCTGCCGTGATCGGATCTTTGGCATGGCCCTCCAGCCGCAATCCGTTTTTCGAGATGCTCGATACCTCACCGCAGACTTCGGCATACGGGTCAATGAAATCGAACAGGTCGCGCGCATTTTCGAACAGGCTGATCTTATGTACCGTTACCAGCGCGCCGAGCGAAAGCGGATCGTATTTGATCTGTTCTACTGCGTGCCGGTACGCCGCCCCATCATCGTGCAGCTTCAGATCGACGCCTTCAATCCTCACTTCTTGCCGGCCCAATTCGGCCATCCAGAAAGGAAACACCTTCATAATGGACGACTTCGTAGTGCTAACGCCGATAAAGTACATCGTCGGCTCTTGCTGCTGTCTCAGCCCTGATTTCATAGTTACCCCTCTTTCAAATCACAGCGTGCTCCGGACGATCGCCGCGCAGAACGGAGAGGCACCCCCGCAACGATCCCCAACCCATCGCGTTCATTGCGCCGTCGGTATGCGCTCCGCAGTGCGGTGTCGTGATCACCTGCGGCAATCGCAGGAGCGGCGAATCAAACGCGGGAGGCTGTGTCGAGAAGACGTCCAGCGCGGCGCCGCCAAGGCGCCCCTCTTGGAGCGCCGTCAGGAGCGCGCACTCATCCACGAGTTCGCCCCGTGATGTGTTCACCAGAAATGCGCCGGCCTTCATCGTCGCAAGAAATTCCGCGTTCACCATGCCCGACGTCTGTCGACTCGCGGGAACGTGAAGTGAAATTATGTCGGCGTGCATCAGTACTTCCTGGAGTGGAGCGATTCGTACGCGCAACTCCACCGCGGCTGCCATGTCGGGTTTTGGGTCATGGGCGAGCACAGCGCAAGACCATCCGCCAGGTGGCGCGCCACGTCTCTGCCAATCGATCCAAACCCGATCAGCCCGATGGTCTTGCCTTGGACCGTAATCCCAGAGTAGCGGGGCCACTTGCCAGATTTCACTTCCGCCGAAGCGCGCGGTATGGATCGTGCAAGAGACAGCATGAGGCCGATGGCAAGCTCCGCCACCGATACTGCGTTCGCCTGGGGCGTGTTTGTAACAACGATCGCGCGTTCCCGGGCCGCCTCGATGTCGATGTTATCCACGCCGACGCCATACCGGGCGATCACTTTGAGCTGGTCCGCGGCCTCAAGTGCATCGCGGTCGATTGCATCGAGGCCCGCAATGAACCCGTCGCATCCCGGCAGGAGATCGCGTAACTCGCTCGACGTGAGGGGACGGCCATAGCGATTGTAAACGACCTCTCCGACCGAGGCTTCCAACTCGGAACGCAACCGCGGATCACTTTTGCCGAAGGTCGTCGGCGTTACCAGTACGCGATAAGACTTTAGACTCATACGCGCTCCACAACGGCGATTCCCTGCCACGCGGGATTGTCCACGATGTCCGGGGCGCCGTCCTTGCAGAGCACCAATTTCCGGAAACCGCACGTCTCTATTGTTCCGTAGTCATGGCCTGCGTGCGCCGGGTATACGAAGAAGGTCACAAGCCGCTGGTCTGGACTCGTGTTGATGGACCGGTGTGCCCAACCCGGCGCGACGTACACGACGCGCCCGGGCCTCAGTTCTTCGGCTGTCCACTCGCCCTGTTCATTCTCCATGAGCAGCAGTCCCGCACCTTTGAGGCAGTAGTAGACTTCGGCCGTGCCCCGCACAGCGTGGTAATGGCCTTTGGTCATGAAGTACTCGCTTCCAACCAGGCCGGGATACAGGATGGACAGGCCGCATAAAAGCTCGCCTTCGCGCTCCGGCCTCGGGACTTCCAGAACCTCGTATGCGACCGCGTTGTCCGTTTCGATCAGGGTTTTGAGAGCGGTACGATCGGCAAACTGTCCATCAAGCTCCGACAGTCTGCGCTGAATTCGCCGATCGTCAGTCTCCGAAAACCTCAATGAGTCTGAGATCAGAAACCCGAAAGGAATGTCATTCACGGCTAGTCTCCTTCTGCAATCTGGCCCCTGGGACTAGGCTCGATCACGATTTTTAAGTTTGTACTGTCCCTGGCCGCGTCGAATGCGAGCGGCGCATCCGCCAGACTGAATCGGGCGCTGACCAGGGGCGCAAGGTCGATTTTTCCCGAACTCACAAGCTCGGCTGCCTGTCGGCAATCGGACGTGCTACAGCCGGTGGTCCCCGTAACAATCAATTCGCGGTAGTGAACGGCATTAGCGTCAAGACTTATCTCAGGACGCTCTTTCGGAAGGCCCGCGAAAAAATTGATCCTCGCTCCCATCGCGGCCGCCCCCACGGCCTGCTCGAGTGCGCTCTGAACCGCGGTGGCCACGATAACAACATCGGCTCCCGCCCCTGACGTTTCTGAAAACACAACATCCCGGATGCGCAATTCAGATACATTAACAGCGCGATCCGCGCCGAGCTTTTCGGCTATGGCCAGACGCGCGGGTGAAATGTCGCTCACGAGGACTTTCTTCGCGCCGCGCATGCGCGCAAGCATCAGGTGCATGAGGCCGATCGGTCCGGCGCCCTGGATCAGAACAACGTCACAAGGCCCGACGGAGATGGCTTCCTGACCGTGAATCACGCACGAAAAGGGCTCAGCGAGCGAAGCCGCCGCGGCATCCAAATTGCGCGGAATCGGAATGACATTACCCTGTTCCACGGCGTCGCTGCCGACTCGCATGAAGTCGGCAAAAGCTCCGTCTATGGTGATGCCGAAAGCCTGATAATCCGGACAGAGATTATTTTTCCCCCTGCGGCATTGCGGGCATGACCCGCATCCGATATTGGGAGCGATAAACACGCGCTGGCCCTGCTGGAAACGGCCGCGAACCGCTGCACCCACTTCCGTTATCGTCGCCACAATCTCGTGTCCCGGAATGCGCACCGTGCCGGGCGGATATTTGCGATGGCTGCCCTGGAGGATGCGGATATCAGTGGCGCAGATGCTCGCGCTGTCCACTTTGACCAGCAACTCGCCAGCTGCAATGGCCGGTACGGGTCTCTCCTCCATTCGGAGGTCATCGGGCCCGTGATAGACAGCCGCGAGCATCGTAGTCAACCTGCCACCACTGATTCTTGCGCGAACACCTCCTCAAGCAGAACAGGCCGCCGCTCGAGGAAGGAGCGTGTTCCGGCGAGCACGCCGGCAACGGCCCACTTTCCATCATTGCCCGTAGTCCGCGGCGCGGTGTCCGTGCGGATCGAGTCGAGGAAATGCTCCATCTCCCTCACATAAGCCTCCGCGAACCGTTCGGGCCAAGTGCGGTAGATCGGCGTGACCAGGCCCCGGTCGCGATCGGTGCACACGACGACCGCTTGTCCCTTCAATTCGCCGATCTGCAGAATGCCGCGCTCGCCTATGATCTCGACGCGCGCATCGTAGCCGTATTCACAGGGGCACACGCCCGAAATGGAAGCGAGCGTGCCGCTTTCGAAGCGAACTTCGGCCAGAACCACGTCATAGAAATTCGGCGTGTCGACGCCGAATTGCTTGCCCTTGAAATTCGCCACCTCGGCGTACACGCGCTCATAATTCGATCCCGCCAGCCAACGGACCGTGTCCCAGTCATGGCTGTTCACCTCCGCCAGCATGCCGTTCGAGGCCCGGAGGTCTCGAGCCCACGCAGGCGGCAACCCAGGGCCATGCGTCAAGGATTTGATAACCATGGGACGCCCGATCTCGCCCGCTTCAATGCGCGCCGCAGCGGCCGTAAACTCCGGGTCGAAGCGCCGCATAAACCCGATCTGCAGAATCACCTTGTGGTGCTCAGCCCCGGCGATCATCTCGTCGCATTCGGACAAGGTGAGCGCCATAGGTTTTTCGCACAAGATGTGCTTCCCAGCATTCGCGGCCGCGAGCGTCAGTTCTTTGTGCGTGAACGTGGGCGTAGTGATGACGACGGCTTCGAACTCGGCGGCGTCGATTGCCGCCTCGAACGATTCAAACCGGCTTTCCACGCCAAATCTGTCGGCCGTTGAATTCAAAGTTTCACGATTCTGGTCTACAATCGTGGTCAACTCACCGCCGGGCACCCGCTCGACAAGTGATCGGGCGTGAACTTGGCCGGCTCTGCCTGCCCCGATGAGACAAACACGAATGCGCTGTTTTTTCATTATTTTCAACCTGGCCCACCTTCCGCAAGCGGCATGACTCGAAAGAACGATTATAGACCTAACATGATAGGATGACAACCAAAAACGTTAACCGGGCTCGCAAAATCGTAGATTCATGTTGCTAGAGTGATAGGATTATAGTGGAGTTATATG
>JBPCOQ010000103.1:0-5368 GCA_051000095.1 Bryobacteraceae bacterium
TTGCTCCAGGATCTGATGAGGCGACCAGCGAGACTTGGCCGCGCGAGCCAGAAAATCATCCAGCTGCGGAGGCAGAGCGCGCAGACCGATCTGCCGAAGTTGCGCCGGCAGGCTATTGCTCTGGATCGTCGTCTTGAGTGCGGGCGAGCTCATCGTAGGTCTCCAGATCGTGCTGTCGAACACGCTTGCGTGTTCCCCTGCCCGGAGGCCGGGCAAAGACTTGAATGAAAACAAAGGACTTGCCATGGCCGCATCCTGTGTTTTCGAGGGTGCGTTCCGCATCGACGGATTCGGCCGTCTCGCTCCCTCCATTTCTCGCGTACAGTGAGAATCGACAGCACAGCCACAATCAAAACTCGCATTCCGATTAGCGCGGAATTTGCAATCCCGGAATACGCGGTAGCGGAGAAACTGAGCAGCAGGAGGCACACCAAAAACAGCATCCAAGCTCCTACCTGTCTCCTCATAGCTCGCTACACCGGGTTTCGCCGTAAACGAAACACCTCCAGAAACGAGATGTAGATGTTGAGCAGTCCCAGTCCGCTCAGCGCCCCGCGGAAATAGGCGCTGTCCCAAACCTCGCCCAACCAGCGCATGTCCGCCACCCAGTTGTTGTCCCATGGATCGAGCCACGGAAAGATCAGTAGAAACACGCCGACTTCGAAGCAGAAGATCACCAACAGCATGACCCCCACCCTCCTGTACCAGCTCCGCCGTGGCCGCTCCACGGCAGCTTCCGCCAGCCCCTGAGGTTCTACGGGCATTCAACAAACAACTCCGCCTGAACCGGGTAACCGGCCCAAACCGCATGCGGGCAGTGAATGCGCACGGGCCAGAAGCTGAACCGGTGCAGAGCCGTCGGGCCATAGTTCTCAAGCGCCTTCCAGTGCTCGTCGGTGGTATAGCCTTTGTGATTTCGCAAGCCATATTGGGGGAAGACGCGGTCCCATTCGCACATGCAAGCGTCACGCTCCACTTTCGCCAATATAGAGGCCGCGGCAATACATTGCGACAGGGCATCCCCATGGATTAGCGGTCGCTGAGGCAAATCCAGATCTACCTTGATGGCATCGATCAGCAGAAAATCCGCCGCGGGATTGAGCTTTTGGATGGCGCGTTTCATCGCCAGGCGCGATGCATGGTAGATGTTCACGTGATCGATTTCGAAAGCATCCGCGGCACCCACGGCGCAAGCCACGGCTCGCTCGCGAATCCGTGCTGCCAAAATTTCGCGCCTCTCAGCGGGAAGCTGCTTGCTATCACGCAGCCCTCGAATGGGACGTTCCTCAGAGAGAATCACCGCGGCTGCGAAGACCGGCCCAAACAGCGCTCCTCGCCCAACCTCATCCACGCCGGCCACGAAACGGTACCCTTCGGCACGCGCCTCGCGCTCATACTTGCTTTGGCATTTTAGAGACATCGTCCCGCAGGCGAAACCGCCCAATGTCACTTATTTTTCTGCATCGCCGGAATTCATTGATTCTGATCGAGGAGGGCGTCTAGTTTGTCGCACCCTCTGAAAGGCAGAGTGGAACAGGCGCTTTCGCCTGTTCTCCAAAAAAACACGGGCAGGCGAAACCGCCTGCTCCACTCTGGAACTTCGCAAGTTGCTGAAAATAAGTCGGACCTCACAACGTAAGTGACATTGCGCGAAACCGCCTGCGCCACCCCCCTACTCGCGTTCGCGCAGGCGGGCGGCTTTACCTTTCAGTCCACGAATATAGTACAGCTTGGCGCGCCGAACGCGTCCCGTGCGCACCACGTCGATTCGATCGATCACGGGCGCATGGACCGGGAAGATGCGTTCCACCCCGTGGCCAAAGCTGACCTTGCGGACAGTCACCGTCTCGCCTAACCCAATATTCTTGCGGGCGATCACGACACCTTCAAAAGCTTGCAGCCGCTCTTTATCGCCTTCCCTGATCTTGACGTGAACGCGAACGGTATCTCCGGGACGAAAGTCCGCCACGGGACGCTTATTCTTGTCGACAACTTTGGTCAATAACGCATTCTGCATGGTTTACAAATCCTTGAATCTCTTATTGTAGTAGATCCGGACGGTAGGTCGCAGTCTTCTCGCGCGCGGCCTGCTCCCGCCACTTCCGGATCGCCTCATGATTACCCCCCAGCAGCACCTCCGGGGCCTTCCAGCCCCTGTATTCCGCGGGGCGCGTATACTGCGGGCAATCGAGCAACCGCTCTTCGCTGAAAGATTCACGCACCGCGGATTGCTCGTTTCCCAGTACTCCCGGCAACAACCGCGCGATGCAATCGACGACGACGGCTGCGGCCAGTTCTCCTCCGCTCAGTACGAGATTGCCTATCGATAATTCCTCATCCACCAAGTGCTCAGCCACGCGCTCATCCACGCCTTCGTAGCGCCCGCATATCAGGAACAGCTCCTTGTAAGCGAGCAACCGCCGCGCCGCCGTTTGGTCGAACAGCCGCCCTTGCGCCGAGAGCAGCACCAGCCTTTGGTCCGGCGTCCGTTCCGGCCACATCGATTCCACCGCTTCAAAGATCGGCGGGGCTTTCAGCAGCATGCCCTCGCCCCCCCCGAATGGCCGGTCATCCACGGTCTTGTGACGGTCATGCGTCCAGTCACGTAGGTCGTGAATGCGGATCGACACTAGACCCGATTCGGCCGCCCTCGCCACCACGCCATGCCGGAACGGGCCGTCGAAGAAATCCGGGAAGATGGTGAGAATGTGAAACGTCACAGCTCGTCGAGTCCCTCGGGCAGATTCACTTCGATCCTTCGCGCGCCGGCGTCAATATGCACGCAGATCGATGCGGCAAATGGAATCAGAATTTCCCTTCCATTCTTATCCTGGGTCTCGAGCAGCGGCGGCCCGCCGTACTCCTGCCATCCGGCCACAACGCCGATTGATCGTCCGCTGCTTTGCTCAACCACCTCGCAGCCGATCAGATCGGACTGGTAAAACTCGCCCGCGGGTAGCGCAAGCCGTTCTTCGGCGGGAATACAAAGCTCCGCTCCCACCAACGGCTCGGCCTGTGAGATGGAATCAATGCCACGAAATTTGTAGATGACGCGATCGCCGTGCATCCAAACACGCTCGATCTCCAGTCGCGCTTGGTTGACGAACACCGGTCCGGTCCGGTCGGGATGATTCCCCAGCGGAATTGCCGCGAGCTCGCCCCGGCTCCCGCGCGTACGCATCAAACGGGCGATCGCGATCAGTTCCAGAGCTATTCCAGAATTTCGAGCGTGAACCGCCGGTTGAGTTTCATGCCCGCCGCCCCAAGCAGCGTACGAATGGACCTTGCGGTACGGCCTTGTTTGCCAATCACTTTTCCGAGGTCGCTGGGCGCGACTCGCAGTTCCAGAACTGTGACCTGCTCGCCCTCTATCTCATGAACCACCACTTGTTCCGGAGCATCCACAAGAGCTTTCGCAATATCTTCCACTAACTGTTTCATCTCTTGCGTCTCCTTGTGTGGGACATGCTTCAGCTTGTCCCATTATCGACTAGCGTGGAGCAGGCGATCTTGTCGCCTGCTTTCTTCAACATTGCCCTAAGCCGGTGGAGCAGGCGCAGGCTCAGCCACCGGAGCCGCAGGCACAGCCACTGGCGCCGGAGGATTCTTCTTCAGCAATCGCGCCACGGTCTCGGACGGTTGAGCGCCATTTTTCATCCAGTGCTCAATGCGGTCGTGCTCCAGCTTCACGGTCATGGGCTGCGTCACTGGGTTGTAAAACCCGACCACTTCTACCGAGCGGCTGTTGCGCGCCCGTTCCTTCTCGATCACCACCACTCGGTAGGATGGTTTTTTCTTAGCGCCAAAACGCGCCAGTCGAATCATTAGCATCTCTTCTCCTTCATTCAATAGATCGGTTAGAAGCCCATTCCCGGCAGCTTCAATTTCCCCAAACGCTTGCTTAGGAAACCAGCCCCGCCGGTCAGGCTCTTCATCATCTTGCGGGCCTGCGCATACTGCTTTAGCAGGCTGTTGACCTCTTGTACGCTGGTGCCGCTGCCCTTGGCGATGCGGCGCCGCCGAGCCCCGCTGATGATCATATGATTGTAACGTTCCTTGGCGGTCATCGAATCGATGATGGCCACAATCCGCGTGATCTCGCCTTCGTCCACCTTGGCATTCTTGAGATCCTTCAACGGGCCAAGCTGGGGCATCATGCCAAGAATCGATTCCAGCGGCCCCAGTTTTCGGATCTGCTTGATCTGATCGCGGAAGTCCTCCAGCGTAAACTCATTGTCCATGAGCTTGCGCTGCATCTCCTCGGCCTTCTTCTGATCGATGTTTTCTTCGACCCTTTCGATCAGCGACAGCATGTCGCCCATGCCTAGAATGCGCTGGGCAACGCGGTCTGGGTGAAACGGCTCCAGCGCGTCGAACTTCTCGCCAACTCCGACAAACTTGAGCGGCTGGCCTGTGATCGAGCGGATCGACAGAGCGGCGCCTCCGCGGGCATCGCCGTCCATCTTGGTCAGGATCACGCCGGTGATTCCGAGGCGTTTGTGAAATTCGTCGGCCGATCTCACCGCATCCTGCCCCGTCATCGCGTCGGCGACAAACAGGATCTCGCTGGGCGCCAGTTGCTCTTTCAATTCCTGCAGCTCGGCCATCAACTGGTCATCAATGTGGAGGCGTCCGGCAGTGTCGATCAGGACCACATCACGCCCGGTCTGGGTAGCCTCCCGGCGCGCCGAGCGAGCCAGATCCAGAGGCTTATGTTCGTCCGGCGCTCCGGCGTAAATAGGGAGCTTGGTTTCGCGCGCGATCACCGCAAGCTGCTGGCGGGCCGCGGGCCGGTAAACGTCCACCGAAACCATAATCGGATTGTGGCCGTTCTTCGAAAGCCAGCGAGCCAGCTTGCCGGTGCTGGTGGTTTTGCCCGAGCCCTGCAAGCCCACAATCATCATCGAGCTCGGCGGCTCATTCGCCATGCGCAGTTTCGACTGGTGCGTTCCGAGCATCCGGATCAGCTCATCGCGCACAATCTTGACCACCTGCTGCGTGGGCGACAGCGCCGAAAGCACTTCCTCGCCCATCGCCTTTTCCTTGATGCTCTCGATCAACTGCTTAACCACCCGGAAATGCACGTCGGCCTCGAGCAGCGCTACGCGAATCTCGCGCAACGCGGCTTCCATGTTTTCAGCCGTGAGCTTACCTTCGCCGCGGAGGTTCTTGAACACCCGCTGCAGTTTTTCTGAAAGATTATCGAACATCAGGTACTTGGAGACACGGAGGGCCGGTTAACCAGCATTTTCTCATCGAAGAATGAGCCTGGATAAGAGGCGGAGCGGTCCGGCGCTGGGACTCCTTTCTGATTTGGTGTTAGCGGGTAGAAACTGCTTCGTTTTTGCATCCTTGCGCGTCTCTTCGG
>JBPCOQ010000187.1:0-10251 GCA_051000095.1 Bryobacteraceae bacterium
GGATTGAACTGGTGACCTCGTCCTTACCAAGGACGCGCTCTACCAACTGAGCTACAACGGCCCAAACTATTCACCCGCTGCCGCTGCTGGTGACCTTCCGTTACGGACGCTCTACCAACTGAGCTACAACGGCCCAAACTATTCACCCGCTGCCGCTGCTGGTGACCTTCCGTTACGGACGCAGCTACAACGGCCCAAACTATTCACCCGCTGCCGCTGCTGGTGACCTTCCGTTACGGACGCTCTATCAACTGAGCTACAACGGCCCAATCTTTACTGGTGGACAGGGAAGGATTCGAACCTTCGTAACTCGCAAGGAGTGACAGATTTACAGTCTGTTGGCTTTAACCACTCACCCACCTGTCCGGTGCTGCTTCTTCAGCTATTTGAAATTTTAGCACACGGTCTATGTGGCAGTTTTTGTGTCTATCGAGGAGCTATGCGCGGACATGCGGAGACGCGCCTGTGGACACAGACGCGGTTCCTAATCACTTCAGGTAACGTGTTTTCCTTGCAAACCAGACTTTCCCTTTCCACTTCGCCACCCTTGCGCTGCATGCGTCACGCTCACTACCAGAGGATCAGAATATCGTACTTAACGTGCATGAATTCGTCCGATTCAGACCGAACGCAATCACCTACGCGGCCCAGAACCCTGACATGGTTCCGTGGCTCCTGGATACCTTTGTGAAACTCCGTTCTAAAGCCGCGAGGGATGAAGTCCTTGCTCGCCATCTCGAATAAATACTTCGCGTCCTTTCCAAGGCCCGTGACACTCACCCTTCAACCAGTAAGGCCTCTTCGCTTCCGCCACGTCAGGGACTGTCCCCTGGCACAGTTTCTGGCACAATGTGGGGCCGTACGCGCACGCACTGGCACGTATCGGAAGCTGGCTAAAGTCCGGAAAACAGTAGTGTGGGTGCGTGCGCTCGCGTATTAGGCCAGTGCCTGGCGCATGTATTCCATGCACTTTTTCACCTCTTCCACCGAGGTGCCGGTGCCTTTGTACTCGTATTCCACCAGCGCGGGGATCGCGTATTTGTTGTCTCTCAATAGCTAAGCACCTGCCCGATCGGCGTGTCTCCTTCACCGAACGGAAGTTTTGCGCCATTGTCCTTCTTGCGGTCTTTGATATGCAGGTGGGTGATTCGGGTGTGCTGCTGCTCAATGAAAGCGACGACGTCGAAGTTGGCGGCCGTGAAGTGGCCGATATCCAGATTGATTTGAAAATATTTGGACATGTCTACGGCTTTTTGAAATGTTGCCGGGGTGGCAAACTCGTTCGGATTGGCAACATTGGAGTGTCCGTGCAGCGAAACGTTGATCTTGTACTGGTCCGCCATCGGAAGCAGCCGCGGCAGCATGCTAACCTGGGTGGACGTCGCGATGGTCCGGGCCCGAAGCGCTTTCGCCTGTTCGAACTACCGTGCCGACTTCACCGGCGAGGAGATCGCAAAAACATAGGAATTCGGAAAAAGTTCAAAAACGCGGGTATCGAGATATTTGCTTTCACAATGATTCAAAATGATCCATCGGCGTTGAAAGCCTCCATTGTCGAAGATCTTCAACGCGCCTTTTCCGCTTCCGGATTGTTCCCGCGCCCGGGCTGGCCCGTTATAGAATTGCCGGGCTCCACATTGGCGGAAAACAGCTCGGTTACACCCGCGCCCGTGTCTTTGAGTGCCTGAATCACGGCATCCACGTTATCGCTGCCGGGCGTCCGCGGAAAATCCCGAAAGCTGTAAGTGCAAGCACCCAGTGGAACTCCCCTCACGGTGGAGTCGATATAGGCCATTGCCATGCTGGCCGGCACGCTGGCAACCAGCAGTCTTCCGAAATTCGCGTCTTGTATACATTGGTGTCCTCGTCAAAATGAAGTCTTCGTCCTGAACTGTAGAATGCGCGGGTCCCGGGCAGAAGTCTTGAAGAACGTGGCCGAACCCTGAATCGCCGGATTACCGGCCCACGGACTCGCTTTCAAAGATTCCAATGGGACCGGCCGTTTGCGCCGCCAGCCACGCCGCTGTTCCTAATGCGAGAAGAATGGATCGTATCATCGCGGCTTCACTCCTCTGGGCTGTTGAATCATCTGTGGCGGAAAATCCGCCGTCTTAGAGCCGCCAGGACCCCGATGGTTATCTTGCTGTCCCGAGTCGCGATACAGCGGGATGGACATCGCTCCAGTATCTTCCATCACGTCAAACAACTGTTTGTTCATTTTCTTGACCACTTCCTGGTGTTTCGCGCTGAAGATCAGATTATTAGCTTCAAGCGGATCTTCCTGCATGTCGTAGAGCTCGTCCGTGTCCCAGACTCCGTAGTAGTGGATGTACTTGTAGCGATCGCCGCGCAGCGCGTGCATGGTGGGTGTCATCGGATAATTGCGCTCCCAGTAGTACTCGTACAGCAAGCCGTCGCGCCACGGAGTTGTTTTGCCTTGGAGCAAGGGCAGAAAATTCCGTCCTGGAATGCCTTGCGGAGGCTCCAGCCCGGCAGCAGACAGGAACGTCGGCAGGATATCGATGTTTGCCACTACCTCCTTGACTACGCGCCCGCCCGGGAACAACTCCGGGCACCGCGCCAGCATCGGCACTCGCATGGCCTCTTCATAAGCGGTCCGCTTGTCGATCAAGCCATGTTCGCCGAAAGCGAAACCGTTGTCGCCCATGTAGACGATCAACGTAGAATCGAGCTCGCCGCGCTTCTTCAGGGCATCCAGAACGCGGCCCACCGATTCGTCCACGGCCAGCAAGGTCTCGGCGTAAGTCTTATAAGTGTCACCGATCGGCAAGCCCTGATAATAACAAAAACCGACGCCGTGCCAACTGTTGCGCTGGTTCTGCACCCACATAGGGCGGTTGCGCGCCATGTCCCCCGTTGTTTCCATGGTGGGCGGAGGCGTAAACACCGCTCCTTTGTACTTGCCTTTGTGGCGCGCGGCTGGAATGAAAGGAGCGTGCACAGCTTTATGAGAAAGGTACATAAACCTGGGCTTGTCCTTAGGTTGCGCGTTGAGCCACTCGAGCGCATAATCGGTGAGCTCATCTGTGATGTAACCCTTCTGGGGCACGTGCTTGCCATCGATATTCAATCCGTTGGCTTCTGGCGGATAACTACCCTGACCTTTGAAACTGATCCATTTGTCGAAACCGGGTTGCGGTTCGTCGCCGCCATTGCCCATGTGCCACTTTCCGAAAAATGCCGTAGTGTAACCGGCCTTCTGGAGGAACTGCGGAAAGAACGTAGTGCCCGGCGGAATGGCCGTGTTGTTGTCGACAATTTTGTGCTGGTGCGCATATTTTCCCGTTAGGATGGATGCCCGGCTCGGAGAACACAGCGCAGTCGTCACAAAGGCGTTCTTCAGATGCGCGCCTTCGCGGGCCAGGGAATCCAGGTTGGGCGTTTCGAGAAACTTCTGCGCTTGCATGAAGCCTAGCGCGTCGTAGCGATGATCGTCTGTAAGAATAAAGAGAATGTTACGGCGTTTCGGCGCGGCTTGGGCGAGGGCGCCGCTCACACTGCCGCTTGCGCTGAATGCCGCGCCTATTGTTCCGAGAATAGCGGATCGTCGATTCATAGTTTAAGGGTTCTCAAGTTCGTAGCTGACGTATGCGAATTGCCGGCTGTTGGGTGACCACGAGTTGACATTGATGGTCCCCTGCCCTCCGAATAGTTTGACGATTTTCCGCGGGTCCTGCCTGCCCGGCTTTCTATCCAGGCTATCGCCCGGCGCAGGCATCAGACGCAACACGACATTCTTGTTGGCCGGATGATTCGGAATCCCCTTTTCAAAAGACACTAGAGCCAGCCACTTGCCATCGGGCGAGAGGTGCGGGAACCAGTCTTCCAGTTCGTCGTTGGTGATCTGCTGTGCCTTACCGTCGTCGGGACCTGCGCCATCCGCGGGCATGCGCCAGATGTCCCAGCTTCCAGTACGGTTCGAGTTGAAATAAATCCATTTTCCATCGGGTGAATACTCGGAGCCGTCATCGTATGCGGGACTGGTAGTGAGCCGCTCCTCCGCGCCGCCCTGCACGGGAATGCGATAGATGTCGAAGTTATTGCCGCGCTCCGCGCAATACGCCATCCACTTCCCATCCGGAGAGAATCCATGGAAATAGCTGGGCTTCTTGTCCGTAACCTGCCGTGGTTCGCCGCCGCTCGAAGGCAGTACATACACGTTCCCTGCCGAGATAGCAAGCCACTTGCCGTCTCGTGAAATGCCGTGGTCGTTGTTGATGCCTTTCACCGAACCCGTGTCCACCGGTTCGATTTTACTGCCATCCACCGCCAGTTTCCATAACTTACCCGGCGAGTTGATCAACAAATACTTGCCATCGGGGGACCAGTTCGGGGCCTGATAAAATCCGTCAGCGGTGTAAATCACCTTCTTCGAACCATCGCGGATGTTGTAGAGAGTGACAAAGCTCCTCACGGGTGCGCGTTGCTGAGCCTGCGCGGGCGGCCCATGGCGAAACTCCGCGAGAGTCCCATCCGGATCGAGCAGCCCAAACTGCATCTTGCCGCCGGGTCCAGGCCGCGGCGCGCCCAAGGGCCTCGCTCCCCGGTCGACCGCCGTTTTATAGGTGACCGGCACACCGGGCGTCGCAAATCCGAAATGCTGGGCGAGGCCGGATTCTTCCCTGCTGATTGGTAGCGGCTGGTTTACTAACTCGACATAATCGTTACTCGTCCCCGGAAGCTGTAGGTCGATGAGCTGGGCGTTCGACCCTTCCCTGGTTCCCCCTGATGTTCCGCGCCAGATCTCTTTAAAGCCCATGTTCTTGTAAAATTCGAGGGCCGCGTCCAAGTCCGTCACCACAATCCCGGCAAATTGCAGGTGATCCGACAGGCGTTTGCCGGACATGTTCTTGCCTTTGGTATTGCTATGCAGTGAACCGGGCACATACTCCGTGAATTCGAGAAAGCCCAGTTGCTGGCCCGGCGGAGGACGAATACCACAGCTCTTATTTCCGTCGCGCCCTGTGTTGATCGGCCCCGGATGCAACCCGCGGTCTTCCAGCATTCTGTGTAGCTTATCGATATCGCTGGTAATGAACGCCACGTGCGTCATGCGATAGGGCGCGTCCGCCTTCAGGTTCGGACCTACTTCCAGGAACTGTGTATCGTTGACCTTGTAATACTGCAACATCAGCGAATTGCCATCGGGTGTCATCAGATTGAACGCCATCTCATAGCCGAGCACGCCCGTATAGAATGCGCGGGCCTTTTCGATATCGCTCACCCGAACGCCGACATGGCCAAGACCCACCAATGGCGGATCCTCCGCTGCAATTGCGGAATGCAACAACAGTAAGCCTAGAAGTAATCGCACCGTCTCCTCCTTAGAGAAGAGTACCTTCAATGCAAATTGAATATCGCGGGAGAGATTGACCAGCTCCGAAATCGACTGCGCAGGAATTGTTGGCTGAGATTGGACCTACCGCCGCGGCTTTCGCCACAGCACGTGCGCAAGCGCATCGAAACCTGGGCCGTTGCCGTCGCATCGCGAAAGTGATTTGGCCCAGTGGCTGGCGCCACGTAGCCCCCTTTACTAAGAGGCATTCCCGTGGCCCCGTAGAGAATTTTCGAAGGTGTGTACCGCATAGCGTCCAAATACATGATGGGGTAGACGGGTTCAAGGGTTGGCCCTGCCACGTTTTCACTTCATCGAGCACTGCGTCAGTGACGTTGGAAATGAGAGCTGGACTCACCTCTACACCGTGGTCATTCCGCCCATATATCGACAGGCTGCTGGATCGTGCCGCTCATAACCTGAACGCTCGTTCAGCTCGGCTTCGAGCATCCGTTCCAGCAGCGCTTTGGTCAATCGTTTTAGCAGCCCGTGTTCGCCAATGATCTGCTCCGGTTTTGCGCGTCCGGCCAGCAGTTTTTCCACCAGATCTGTGTCGATTTCCATCCGCTCTCCCTTTCTAACCGAAAACATTGTTTGCACAGTCTGTTTTTTACCCCCGCTGGCAGAACAGCAACACACGGCGGCAGGTGACGGTAGCAGTGTAGTCGCTCATTGCCACGCCGCTCTCCTAATTCGTATATGATT
Organism: Bryobacteraceae bacterium; assembly: GCA_051000095.1. Taxonomy (GTDB): domain Bacteria; phylum Acidobacteriota; class Terriglobia; order Bryobacterales; family Bryobacteraceae; genus JBBSHP01. Next base: position 6,062 of record JBPCOQ010000187.1, read on the forward strand.
AGCAGTTATCCACACATGCGGTCCACAACTTTCCTCCTTGCCATCGCTCTCTCTCTTTCCAGCTTTGCGGCTTCGAAGAAAACTTCCGGCGCCTCGTCCGAGCCGCAGAAGCTCGACGCGGGGTACACCGCCAAGATCCATCAATACACCACAGAGCCATTCTTTCTGACGGAGCTGGTCGACCACCTGCCCGCCTCCGGCACCGTTCCCACCACTGAAAAGGTGCTTGGGTACGCCGTGGGTACGCCCAACAAGCTCACGTATACGAAAGACATCTATCGTTATATGCGCGCGCTCGAAAAGGCCACGCCGCGCGTCAAGGTCTTCACCATCGGGCACTCCGAGGAGGGCCGCGAAACCCTGCTGGTTGCGGTATCGGATGAAGCCAACCTGCAAAAGCTCGACCACTACAAGCAGATCACCGCTCGTCTGGCCGACCCGCGCAAGATCAACGAAGCCGAGGCCAAGCAGCTCATCGATGAAGGGCTGCCGTTCTATTGGGCGTCGGGCAGCATCCACTCGCCCGAGACCGGCTCGCCGGAGATGTTGATGGAGTTAGCGTACCGTCTGGCGGTGGAGGAATCGCCGCTCATCCAGAACATCCGCAAGAACTCGATTGTGTTAATTACGCCAGCCACCGAAGTGGATGGCCGCGATCGTGAAGTAGACGTCTACAACTATCACAAGGCGAATCCAACCAAAGCCGCTCCCACCCTTGTGTATTGGGGCAAGTACGTGGCGCACGATAACAACCGCGACAGCATGTCCATGGCTCTGGCGCTCAGCCGGATCATGATGAAAACCTTTTTCGAGTACCACCCGGCCGTGTTGCACGATCTTCACGAATCCGTGCCGTTCCTGTACGTCTCTACCGGCATGGGGCCATACAACGCGTGGCTCGATCCGATCACCGTAGATGAGTGGCAGAAGATGGCGTATGTCGAAGTTGAGGAGATGACCAAGCGCGGCGTGCCCGGCGTTTGGACGCACGGATTCTACGATGGATGGGCCCCCAACTACATGTTCTACGTCGCCAACGGCCACAATTCAATTGGGCGATTTTATGAGACCTTCGGAGGCCGAGGCGCCGATACAGGCCCGCGCACCGTGCCAGCCACTCAGACCACAAGGACCTGGTTCCGCCCCAACCCGCCCCTGCCGCGGGTGAACTGGTCCATCCGCAACAACATTAATTTACAGGAGAGCGGAATTCTGTTCGCCATGAACAATACGGCGACCAACCGGAAGCAGTTTCTCGAAAACTTTTACATTAAGAGCAAGCGGTCGGTTGCGAAGGCGGCCACCGAAGGCCCGGCGGCTTGGGTGATGCCCTCCAATGACCTGAAGCCGGTGGAAGCGGCGGATCTCGTGAACCTGCTCGAGATGCAAGGCGTGGAAGTGCATCGCTTGAATGGCGAAGACACCAAGCTCAAGATCCCGGCTGGCAGCTACGTGATCCGCATGGACCAACCCTACAGCCGCATGGCCGACATGCTGCTCGACAAGCAGTATTACAACGTCAGCGATCCGCGACCTTATGACGACACGGGCTGGACCTTGGGCGCGCTACGCAATGTAAAGACCTTGCGCATCACGGATGCCGCCATTCTGAAGGATCCGATGACGATCATGACCGCGCCCGCCAAAGTGCGGGGACAGCTCACCGGGACCACTTCCAACGGCGCCTACATCATTAATCACAACACCGACAACACCCTCGCGACCTTTCGGTTCCGCTTGAAAGATGTGAAGATGAGCGCCGCGGAAGACGCGTTCGAGGCGGCGGGCAAAAAGTTCAACGCGGGCTCGTTCATCATCAAGGCCCAGAATGGTTCGAACGCGCGCGGCTTCGAGCAAGCGGCTATCGATCTCGGGCTGAAGGTTTACGCCGTGGACGAAATGCCCAAAGTAGCGATGCACGAACTGGCCGTTCCGCGCATCGCGCTCGTGCATACCTGGTCGAACACGCAGAGCGAGGGCTGGTACCGCGTGGCCTTCGATCGCCTGCAAATCCCCTTTGAGTACATCTCCGATCAGAAGTTGAAGACGATTCCCAATCTGCGCGAACGATACGACGTGATCCTGTTTGGACCCACGCCCGGCAGCGCGCAACGCCTCATAAACGGGATGCCGATGGTGGGCGACCCGATTCCGTGGAAACAATCGGCCATTACTCCGAATCTGGGGAGCTCGCCCGACACGACCGGCGACATGCGCGGCGGCATGGGGCTCGAAGGCATCACGAAAATCGCAAAGTTCATCGATGACGGAGGACTGTTCGTCACCATCGCGGCGAATGCGTCCATCCCGATTGACTACGGTTTAGTGGAAGGCATTTCGATCGTGCCGACGCGTGAGTTGCAAGCGCGCGGGACCGTTCTCAACGCGGCCATCGCCGACAAAAGAAGTCCAATTGCGTACGGCTACACCGACCAGCTTGCGGTCTACTTCAGCCAGAGTCCGGTTCTCCAAGTCAGCACTACGGGCGGATTCGGATTCGGAGGCGGCGGCCAGTTTGGAGATGTGCAGGCCGGACGGCCCAGCGGCCGCGGCGACCTGACTGATCCCGACATACCGCAGGGGCGAACTTTCGTGGCGCCTCAACCGCGGCCGCAGGTGCGTCCGGGTGAAGAGCCTCCGATTGATGAAGACATGCGCGAGATCTTGAGGCCCCTTATGCCTCCTCCCGAAGCCCGTCCGCGAATCGTGGCGCGCTTCGTGGACGAGAAAGATCTGTTGGTGTCCGGAATGCTTGCAGGCGGCCGGGAGCTGGCCAATAGGCCCATGATCGTGGACGTCCCGCGCGGCAAGGGGCACGTGCTGCTGTTCGCCAATAATCCGATCTGGCGCAATGAAACGCAGGGCAGCTACTTCTTCCTGTTCAATGCCATGCTGAACTTCGATCACCTGAATGCTGGCCGGAGCATGGCGGGTCCCAGCAAATCGGACGCCAAGGTTGGAGTAAACTAATAGAAGACAACTGTGACGCAGTGTTTCCTGATCTTGTGTGTATTTGCGACGTGCGCCTCGGCTGGCGAATACGCCATCCTCTCGACGGGATTTCGGCTGCACGCCGATAGTCATGAGACCGCTGGCAATACCGTGCGGCTGCACACCCGCGAAGGCGCCATTGAGCTACCGGCAGCGACGGTGGTGGGTTTCGAGAAAGAGGAATTTACACCGCCAGTGCCGATTCCGGCGCCACAGTCCATAGCCCCAACCGTCGTCCCGCCTTCCACGACAAAAGAACTTGTGACCGAAGCGGCAAAACATGCGGGCTTGCCCCCAGCCCTGGTACACAGCGTGGCGCGAGCGGAGTCCGCTTACCAGCCCACCGCCGTTTCGAACAAAGGCGCGATCGGGATTATGCAGCTTATGCCCAACACAGCCGCCCAATTGCACGCCGACCCGCGCGACCCCAAACAAAACGCCGAAGCCGGTGCCATGTACCTGCGCGAGTTGCTCCTTAAATACGACGGCACGGTTTCAAAAGCCTTGGCCGCCTACAACGCCGGCCCAGGCGCAGTCGACAAGTACCACGGCGTCCCGCCGTATCGCGAAACGATTAACTACGTCAACCGCGTAATTCAGCAGTACGAAAAGACCAGATAGCGGCCACAGATAAACACGGATGAACTCAGATAGGGTCTTTTTCCGTTCATCCGTGGCTTATAAAACTCGAAATCCAGGCAGAAGCGGTTCGAGTTCGTCTTTACCCCCAAACACGGCTGGTGGCTCAACATCGTGGAAACCATGTTCAGCAAAATGGCGAGAAGCATGCTGCGCGGTATCCGAGTCGCCAGCACACAGGAACTGATTGACCGCATCCATCTTTACTTCGAACAGATCAATACCGACCCTGTGATCTTTCGCTGGAAGTTCAAAATGGACGAAACCGCCATTGAGCATATTTCAACAGAACGATAATCTAGTGCAGTTAATGTCCACATCGCCCCCTTCGCTGTCGGATGCGTTCCGGCCAACGACCGTATATCCTGACTTCACCGAAAGATGCCCACAAAGCGACTCAATGCCTCGGGGGACACCCAAAACCGGCCAGTGAGGGTCACCTGAAAACCGGCCAGTTGTAACCATCAGCCAGGACATCGAACTGGGACGTGAGGACGCTATCCTCCGTCCTCATGAGCAATGTCTTGAGCGAAGAAAAGAAGCGGCAAGTTATAGCATTA
>JBPCOQ010000191.1:0-28782 GCA_051000095.1 Bryobacteraceae bacterium
AAACCCATAACACAAGCTTTCCAGTAGCGGTTTAGCTCACCGCACGGTTTACTCACCGGCGCACACCACGGGGTGCTCGATCCCTCAGGAGTACGGGGGCGCCGCCGAGCAAACCTAAGCAGTCACATTTTATTTCATCTTCTTATTCCTTCGTTTTCAGCTACATGAGTATTTCCCGCGATTGGTTCTCAGAGAGCTGTTGATAAATTTGAGGCAGATTGAAATTGCCCGCGGCGCCATCTGACGAAGGCGCTTATTTTTTGGAGCCTAGATGCCACGTAAGCAGAGCCTGACGAAAAGAGTTGACGAATTGTTGGCCAGCATGGAAAAACATCTGAACGGCGCGGCGAATAAGGCCAGCGTATCCGACTACATGCGGCTCGTGCAATTTCGACAGCAGCTTGCCGAGGAAAAGCGGCCCAGGGAGATCAAGATAACGTGGTCAGAGACGTTGGAAAAGTACGACACCGAGGAATAGGCTACAGTCCTCTGCCGTCGCAAAAACAATTTCACAGATCTACGGCGCGATTCAAAGGATTTTCGGGTCCGGTTGGCTCTGGAAAAAGTCAGGCGCTGTGCCATGAAGCGATCCGCCTCAGTTACATCAATGCCGGGAGAACGGGGCTGATTGGGGCGCCAACTTACCCGATGTTACGCGATGCGACGCTGGTGAGCTTTACCGAGATACTGAACAAGAATCGGATTCCATACGAGTACAACAAGGCCGAATCGACATTCCTGATGAAGGAGACCGGCTCGAAGATTCTGTTTCGAAGCCTGGAAAACTTTGAATACCTGAGAGGGACCAACCTGGCGTGGTTCGGGATGGATGAGCTTACGTACGCGCCTCAGGAAGCGTGGCTACGGTTGGAAGCCCGTCTGCGCGATCCGCAGGCGAAGCTGCTGTGTGGATTCGCGGTGTGGACGCCGAAGGGCTTTGATTGGGTATACAAGCGATTTATCAGGGATCGCGTAGACGGATACGAAACGGTGCAGGCCGCCCCGTATGAAAACAGGCACCTGCTCGACCGGGTCCCAGATTTCTATGAGCGCCTGAAAAGCAGTTACGACACGGCATTGTTTGAGCAGGAAGTTTTGGGCCGGTACAAGAATTTAAACGCGGGCGCGGTATATGAGTCGTTTCAGCGCGAGCGGAACGTTCGAGCGCTGAAGCTGAACTGGTCGCTGCCGCTGTTCTGGGCTTTGGATTTTAACGTGGACCCGATGAGCTCGGTGATCGCGCAAAGGTGGGGTACGGAAATATGGGCCCTGGATGAGATTGTATTGGCACGGGCCAGCACGCAGCAGGCCTGCGAGGAGTTTCACTCGCGCTTTCCGAATCACCAGGCCGGCGTGATCGTTTACGGCGATGCATCCGGAGCCCGGCTGCAGACGGCGGGAACGACCGATTACAGAATCGTGCGCGAGTATTTCAGGTCCGCCGGGTACGGCAATATGCGCTTCCGGGTCCCTCGGAGTAACCCGCAAGTACGGCTGCGAGTGGATCTGACCAACGGATTATTGCTGTCGGCAAGTGGCGAGAGTAAGTTGTTAATCGATCCAAAGTGTAAGGGGTTGATTCAGGATTTTGAGGAAATTACCTACAAACCGGACAGCCGGATCATCGATAAAGAACGCGATCCAAAGAGAACCCATCTTTCCGACGCGCTTGGTTACCTGATTTGGGAAGAGTGCGGGCCGCGGGCCGAGTTTGGGGAACAGCCCAGGCCGCTGTTCTGAGCCGCAAGTGAAAGTGAGTGCAAACAAAAGGGAGATGAAGGCGTGTTTGACATCAATCGCGAACATCCGGAGTATGTCGCTCAGCGGCCAATCTGGAGACAGTACAAGGATATGTACGTGGGCGGCGAACAGTTCAAAGCCCACGCGGACCAGTATCTGATCCGGAGGCAGAAAGAGCCAGTCGATGTATACGCCGAGCGGCTGTACAGAGTATTTTATGAGAACTATATTGGATCGATCATCGACTGGTACACCGCGACGTTGTTCCGGCGCGAGCCGATCCTGAGCTTCGAGGGCGCAAATGAGCGGGCCAAGCGGTTCTTCAGCACGTTCACGGAAGACTGCGATCTGAAGGGTACTAACCTGACAGATTTCTTTAGAGAACAGATGATCGGCGCATTAGTCTGCGGAACGAATTACATTCTGGTCGACTTTCCCCGCTGGAAGCCGGCCGAGAACCGCGCGGAAGAGGACGAACGTGGAACCTCCAGAGCGTATCTTGTAGGCTATTCAGCGGAAGAGTTGATCAACTGGAGCCGTGACGAGCAAGGGCATTACGAGTGGGTAGTGCTCCGGACCGAGGCGCTACGCAAGCGAAATATCGAAGACGCCGATTGGTCAAAAGAGACGCGTTGGGCTTATTACGACAAAAATAGCTATCGCATTTATGAGCGGACCGAGATCTCGGGCAAGCTGAGCGAAATTCAGATGGTTGCCGAGGGCGCCCACGGCTTGTCGAGACAGTTCCGGGTACCTTTATTCGATGTCAAGCTCCCAGAGGGCCTATGGTTGATGAACCGGGCCGGGCTGCTCCAATTAGAGCATTTTAATAAGTCGAACGCGCTTTCGTGGGCGCTGACCATGGGCCTGTTCTCGATGCCGGTCATTTACTCCGAGCGGGATTGGAAACAGATTGTCGGCGAATCGTATTACATCCAACTTGGTCCAAACGACAAATTCGGATGGACCGAACCGGAGGGCAAGGTCTTCCAGATCGCCACGGACAACTTAAGCCGGCTGCAGGAAGAGATCTACCGGGTATGTTACATGAGCCAAGCGGGTGGCGACCTGTCCGGCAGCAGCCGCCATTCCGGGATAAGCAAGCAGAGGGATTTCGCGGTGACGCAGGAAGTGCTGCGCGCCTATGGCGATTCCATAAAGGATGCGCTGAAACGGGTTCTGCGGGCGGTGGAGGCAGCGCGAGAAGACGGGCTGAGCATCGGCGTTTCCGGTCTGGACGAATTCGACATTGGGGATTTTGGGACCGAGCTCGACGATGCGGAGCGGTTACTAAAGATGGACATGAAGTCACCGACGCTGACAGTTCAAGTTTTCAAGAAGCTTGCGCTCAAGTACCTGTGCGATGTGCGCCAGGAGGTTAAGGATCAGATCACTAGCGAGATCCAGGCGGGGAACTAGACAAGGAGGTGTATGGAAGAACAAAAAAACGACGGTGTTGACATGCGCGCAATTATCCGCGGTGCAGTCGAAGAATTTGTGCGGGCCGAGCAGGTGAAGGCAGAGCCGGCCTACAAAACGGAATTGATCGAAGAGCGAAAACGCCGCGAGCAACTGGAGCAGCGAGTGAATGAATTGGTCCAGGAAAATCATCGTAGCCAACAGAAAGCGGATGAGGCGGATCGTAATGCGACGATCCGGGCAGAGCTGCAGCGGCTGGGAGTGGCTAAGGTCGATCTGGCATACCGGTATGTACGGGACGACGTTCAGCGGACGCAAGATGGCCGTTTGATCGCACAAGGCGAGCAGGGACCGATGCCGCTGAGAGAGTACTTATCGCAATTCGTCAATGAGAACCCCGAGTTACTGCCGGCGCGAATCGCGGGTGGCTCGGGCATGGCTTCGGCGCAGAAGACGGCGCCCAGCGGTGGCGGCGGAATCGACCTGGACAAGATTCGTCCGGGGATGAATCCGGAGGACTTGGAACGGGTCCGCCAAGAGATCTCGCGACTGGCTAACCAGACGATGCGGGGTCTGTAAGTGAAAGATGAAAGAAAAGGATAAAGATAGATGCCAGCAATTACATCAGCAAATATCGCAAATGCGATAGTCAAGTTAGTGGCAGTAGACGCGTTGCCTTCGCTCATGAGCAATCTGGTCATGGGCAACCTGGTAAATCGCGATTACGAGCCCACGTTGGCGCAGGCGGGGGATACTGTTAATGTGCCGATTCCGCCGACTCTGGTGGCCAATAACATCGCGGAAGGCGGGACGGTTCAGACTCAGAACCCCAATTTGGGGAATGCCCAGATCGTCCTGAACACCCACGCGGAAGCGACGTTTCAGATTCCGGACGTGACCAAAGTTCTAGCGGTCCCGGATCTATTGAAGTTATACATGCAGCCCGCCGTGGTGGCTTTGGCCGAGAAGATTGAAGGGGATCTGCTGAACCTGTACTCCCAGTTCAGCTCCAATTCTCCGGTCGGTTCCTCGGGCGCACCCCTGACTGAGGATACGATCGACGCCGCGGAGACCACTTTGTTCGCCGCGAAGGTTCCAGCCCGCGCATCGAAGTATCTAGTTGTAGATTCGACTGGCTACTCGGCGCTGCGGCAGATTCCGCGCTTCAGCGAGTTCTATACGGCTGGCGAGGCTGGTCTGCGCGCCTTGATCGACGGTTCGGTCGGTAAGATGAAAGATTTTTACATCTTCCGTTCCCAACTGGTGTCCAAGACGGGCAGCGGTCCTGTTACCACGCATAATCTCGCGTTTGCAAAGGATGCAATCGGCCTGGTTATTCGCCGGCTGCCGCAACCTCTTCCAGGCACCGGCGCCATCGCCGAGTATGCGGAGATGGGCAACTTCGGAATCCGGGTTGTGATGAGCTACCAGCCGAACACGCTGTCTCAGCAATTCACGGTCGATGTGCTGTACGGAGCCGCCGTGCTTCGCAACAACTTCGCCGTTCAAGTGAACAGCTAGGTTTCTGTAGACGGATTGGGGCCGGTAGTAGGATCGCCGGCCTCTTACTCTAATTTAGGGGAGTGGAGGATTCAAATGGACTTGAGAGTCTTTTACCAAAAGATGCGTAAGTTGGAGCAGGAAATCACGGGTGAGCATGTCGTGCTTGTGAGCCTCGAGACACCGGATGGTGGGAAATCCGGTGTGAAGACCGAGGTGACTCGCGAAAACGCGGCCAAAATGATCGTAGAAGGCAGAGCTCGGATGGCGACCAAGAGCGAAGCGGCTGAGTATTTGAAGACGGCCGGTCCGGACACGAAGTAGAGGATGACAGCCGCCATGGGCTTATTTACAGATGGACAAGTCAATAGCACCCAGGATCTCCGGAACTACGAGAACGGCATATTAGATACAGCGAGCCTGGAGAACATCGATCTTACCGGGAAGATGGCCCTGGCGCAGGATGAGATCGGCACCGAGATCCTGCAGTTTCTGTTGAAGCAGACGATTCGGGATCCGCACGGTTTTCCATACGTGTTTCCAAGCGGTAGTTTGAGGCGCAAGCTGGGGGTGTCGGACGTTACGGTCACGCCGGAGTTGAAGCGCTGGCACGCACTCAAGACACTCGACTTTGCTTACGCCGACGCGTATAACAACCAACTGAACGACCGGTATGCAGGGAAGCAGAAGCAGTACGAGAAACGCGCGGCACGAGCGGAATTAAGTTACTTCGAAACGGGGGTTGGAATTTCCTTAGATCCAATGAGCAGGGCTTTGGCCCCGATTCTGGATGCAGTGGGTGGTCTGAGCGCCGGGGCAACGTTTTACGTACAGACATCCTGGATCAACCACGCAGGACAGGAGAGTTCACCCAGCGAATTAGTTTCGTATTCGACGGCCGATTCTACTCAACTCAGGGTGGAAGCGGTGGGAGTTCCGGTAAATGCGGCTGGATGGAATGTTTACGCCGGATACACTCCGGATAACGACACGCTTCAGAACGATGCGCCTATCCCGGTCGGGACATCCTGGATCATGCCGCTGGCCGGAATAAGAACCGGCCGCAATCCGGGGTCCGGGCAGACAGCCGATCGGTACGTTGTGAACGATCGAGTGTTACTGAGGGGTTGACATGGTACTGGTTGCGAGCGTTGTCACTGAGAAGCTACGATCCATCCTGGCTTCAGATTCGGGAGTTCAGGCCGCCGTGTTCGAAATCGACGACCTTGAAGGCGAAGACCTTAAGACATTCCACGGGCAGCAGGTGATTGCTCAAAACGCTTCACCGGAGCTTACGGAACGTAGCACCGTGAGTAAGTATCCGTTGCTATTTGTTTATTGCAGCAAGCTGTTAAATTCGCTGCGAGAAAAGTTTCGGGGGTTTTCAGGCGAGGCTCAGATGGTAGTGGAAATCAGAATCTCGCAAGACCGGCTGGAGAGGCTGGAGACAAAAGTTCAACTGTATGTCGACGCCGTGATCCAAGTACTTGGAGAGAACCGAGGGGACTGGGGCGATGGAGTCTTTTATGGGGGTACTTATGAGGTCAGTTATGGACCGGCCAAACACGGCGGCCGTAATTTCATCCAGATCGCAAAGATCGCTTTGGCAGTTGACATTAGCGTTGACTAGGAGGCAGGAACGAACCTGCGTGAGCAATGGCTTATATTTCATCAAACAATAACCGATTCTATGTGGCGCTCGAAGGGACCTACGGGCAAGCGGCCGCGGTTGCACCGCAGAACCGTATCCCCGCAGTGAAGCTGGCGGTGAAGCATCGTCCCGAGAAGATCCAGCGTAAAGACAAAACAGGCACGCGGACGTTCTTAGGCGATCCGTCACCATTGCGGAACACGACCACTTTCACGTTGACAACGTACATGGCCAACTGGTTCGATCAAACACGAGAGCCGGGCTATGGAGCGCTGTTCCAAGCCTGTATGGGTGGGGCCGCGATGCTCTCGCCGGGCGGTAGGGTTGCATCACCGGGCGATCCATCGACTATTGCGTTTGCGAGTGCACATGGTCTAGTTCCGGGGCAAGCGGTCAGCGTTGGTGACGAGATTCGTTTCGTAACGGCCGTCGTGAACGATAACACAGTTCAAGTGAATGTTCCATTCACAAGTCCAATTCCCGCCGATGCGACAACAGGCTTCACCGCGACTTATAAGCCCGCTAGCGAGCTGAGCAGCGCTACGATATACGATCGATGGGATCCGGCAGGCGCAGTGCAACGTTTAATTAGCGGAGCCGCGATCAACGACCTGGTGGTCAAGGTGAACGGCGACTTCCACGAATTCGAGTTTTCCGGCGATGCTAGCGATTTGATCGATAGCGTGAGTTTCGAGAACGGTCAAGCCGGCCTTTCCGCATTTCCCGATGAGCCCACGGTGGGGCCGCTGAATTATTCGATTATCCCCGGCCACCTTGGGCAGGTGTGGCTGGGCAGCCAGCCCAGCGAGTTTCTAACGCTCACGAAGGCGCAGCTACATTTCAACAACGATCTGGACTTACGCGCGCACGAGTTCGGATCGACCCTGCCGAGGGCCATTGCGCCAGGTATTCGGGACGTGACGCTGGACTTCAGTTTGTATCAGCAAAACGATGCGGCGACCCAGGCACTGTATCAGGCCGCGCGTCAACGGTCACCCATCAGCGTTATGCTTCAGCTCGGGCAACGGCCAGGTGAGCTATTTGGCATCTACATGAAGAGCGTCGTCCCTGAAGTTCCGGAGTTCGACGACGCTGAGCGGCGGCAACAATGGCAATTTCAGAACTGCCGCGCCCAAGGAGGTCTGGATGATGAAATCTTTGTTGCGTTCGGATGATCGCGGGGGTGTCCGCCAATACGACAGCAGCATTCGCATCGCTTCGCAGAGCTTTCCGGGCGTTGAGTTTACGATCCACCGGATCTCGTTTGGCCGCCGAATGGAACTTTGCCGGCGCGTGCGCGACATCGGACAGAAGTTGGAGTTTCTGGAAGCCGGTAACCACTTTCACGAAAAAGTAGAAGCGAACCTGCTATCGCATGAGATCGACAAAATCTATCTCGAATGGGGACTGGTTCGGGTGGATGGGTTGCTAATCGATGGGGAGCCGGCCACTGGAGAGCTCGTTGTTGTAAAGGGCCCGGAAGATCTGACAAAGGAGATCCTCGAGGCCATTAAGGGGCAGTGCGGGCTTAGCGAGGAAGAAAGAAAAAACTAATCGTCGCCTTTCACTTTCAGTATGCGAATCAAGCCGCATGGAAGTGCGACGCCTGCCGGAAGAACGGCTTGGAAACAAAGCGCAGGTGCGGATGGATTCCGGAGACTGCGCTAACTGCCCCACGCGTTATCTGGGCACGAGAACAGGTATCGACCCAAATAACGACGACGAGTTGCCCGACTTCTTACATAACATCTGAGAGCCATACGCTACTCGAAGAGTTTTACGCGTGGAAACTGCTCGGGGGCTCCGACTATGACCGCATGCCCGCGCGTGTAGCGGAAGCCATCTTCCTTCTAGAAAACGAACTGAGGACGGAAAGGAACAATGCCCAGGAAACGAGTTAAAGATTTGCTAGCGCACACGCTTGGCCCGCGCCGAAACAGCCGGCCGGCGATTCAACAGATCAGCGTTGCGGGCCTGTCAGGCTTGACGGGCTCAGTATCCAGTCCGGGCTCCACTACGCAGTCGTTATTGGGTGGGCTGATCGGAGGACCGTCGACCGATGTTGGGGGGCAGGTTAGCGCTCTCAGCAAGCAATTAAACGATCTGCGGACCGTGCAGCAGACCCAGGTCGATACTCTGAACGCCAACACCCGCGCTTTGGTTCAGAGCACGCTTACGAAAACGAGCGGGACAGCCAGCTCATCGACGGCTGGGAGTTTACTCTCCGGAATCTTCGGAAGCGCATTCAGCCTCTCGCCCATCCTGGAAGGGGTGTTGAGTCTTTTCCGCGGGAGTAGCAGTCAGACTGTCCAACCGCTGGTGCCATTCACGCTGCCTCCATCGGTGCAATATCAGGGCGGCTACACGGCTTCAAACGGCGGCCAGGTTGCGAGCGTCGATTACGGTCAGAGTGGCGGCCCCAGAGCAGCGACCCCTGCACCAGCGGCGAATGTTCAAATCCAAGTGAACGCGATGGACAGCCGGTCCTTTCTCGACCACAGCGACGATATCGCCAGGGCAGTCCGGCAGGCATTGCTCCATTCCAACTCCTTGAACGACGTGATCACGGACTTATAGTCATGAGCGACTTTCCCATTCTAAAAACCGGCGCGGTCATCCAATACCCCGCGGAGAAGGAAACCAGATTCTCGACTCAGGTGATTCGGTTCGTAGACGGATCTGAACAGAGATTCCGGGACTTTGGACAATCGCTGCGCCGGTGGATCATCCGGCTCGACCAGTTGGATGAAACCGAAATGATCTCAGCGCGCAATTTCTTTCGTACTCAGCGTGGCGCCGCAGGGACGTTTAGCTTCACGGACCCTTGGGACGGAACCGAATATGCAAATTGTAGTCTCGAAACCGACGAGATGCTCGAAGAGTTTTTGGACCGGTCGCGAGGCCGAACGACGCTCGTGGTTAAGGAGAACAGAAGCTAATGCTCTACTATCCTCAACTCACGACCGGCTCACTCACCCACTACCCAATTTCACGAAGAAACCACCGGCGGACAGTTACGAATGTTCTTGCGGATGGGAGCGATATTCGCGAGGAAGACCCGGGCGCGGCCCAGGCACTTTGGGATCTTAGCTACGCGCATGTCACTCCATCGGAGTTCACCAGCATTGAGCAATTGTTTGATGCGGTGGAGGGACGTCTGATGACGTTCACTTTCCTCGATCCGACCGACAACCTGCTCAAGTGGAGCGAAGACTTAACCCATAGCACGTGGACCGTTGACCCGCTGCTCCAAATCGCCGGCGGAATTCAGGATGTGTTGGGTTCCACGGGTGGCGCCCAATTAACCAATACGGCTCAGGCGGTTCAGCAAGTTGGTCAAACGATCGCCGCTCCAAGCTGGTTCCAATATTGCTTCAGCGCCTATCTGCGCAGCGACGCGCCCTGCACCGTTCAGATGATTGCATCGAGCCAGTCCGGACAGGTTCGGCAAGCGTTCGAGGTTGGGTCAGTGTGGGCACGAGCGGTTGCGCCTATCCATTTAGCCTCGCAAGACGACGGTATCCATTTCGGGCTGGAGCTCCCGGCCGGATGTACTGTGACGATATTTGGACCGCAGGTGGAGGCACAACTCGGAGCGGGGCCTTACAAGAAGACCACGGACATGGCGGGCGTGTATGCGAAGAGCCGGTTCGATTCCGACGGGCTCATGTGGACTGCAACAGGTCCGCAACAATACTCTTGCTCTGTCCGCATCAACAGTTGCACGGCAGGATGAAAAGCAAATAACGGCATCCATCCAACGCGAAGGCGAACATACAATGGCAACGATCAACGATCTAAAAGACCTCGAGGTGCCCGGGACACCGTTATTCCTGCTCGATTGCACGCTGCCATCGGGCGATGTGCAACGCTGGAGCACCCACAAAGTGACGGTTCAAGGCCATACGTATGCAGCCCGCGTTCTGAACCACAACTTGTTTGAACTCAGATCGTCATCGGACGAAGGGACGGATGGCATATCCAAGGTCTCTCTGACGCTGGCGAATGCGGATTCTCTCCTGTCTGCTATCGAGCGCAACATCGGATGGAAGGGCGCCGCCCTTACGATTCGGTTCCTTTTCTACGATGTCAAGAATGGCGCACCTGAATCCGAGTCGCAGGTTGTCTTCCGGGGAGTGGCCAACCCACCCGATGAGTCCACCGAGTCAACGCTGCGGCTCAGTTTCACGAACCGATTGAACCTGCAGCGAATCTACTTACCCGAAGTACGAATTCAAAAACGTTGCCCTTGGACGTTTCCCGGTACTCCCGCACAACTTACCGAGGCACTGGAGGGCGGGACTAAGGGCAAGTACTCGCCGTTTTATCGATGCGGCTATTCGGCCGGCCTCACCGGTGGCACTGGTAATTTGAACGGAACCGTCCCGTTCGCCAGTTGCGATTATTCGAAAGCGCAGTGCCAGCAACGCGGGATGTTCGATCAAGACGGCACGGGCAATACGACGCGCCGTTTTGGCGGCATCGAATTCGTGCCCTCGTCCGTGTTGGTTCGCAGCTACGGCGAGAAGGGTTCACATATCTCAACGCCACTCGATAATCAAGCGCGATACAACGACTTTGTCCCGTTGATCTACGGAACGGGCTGGTATCTGCCTCCGATCGTCTTCGCGAGAAACGACGGCAACCTGACTCACACAGAAGTCCTGCTTGGCAATGGCGAGATTGACAGGGTCGTCAAGGTGATCGTGAATGACATCGAGATCCCGGAAGCGGTACCGGGCGCGAATATGACGGCCACGGGCTGGTATAGCGTCGTGAGTCTCGGAACCCGGGTTGGGCAATTCAACTTAGATTTCACAGATTCCAACCATAACCCCGCCGGTGATCCGTACGGCAGCATGGCCTATCTGTCCGTGGTGGTGCCGAACCGGATCAGCGACGGAAGATCTCTGCCCAATATAGAAGTTCTGGTCCAAGGGATGAAACTCGCGTCGTTCGATACAGACGGAAATGCGATTGCCGACGCCTTCACGAACAATCCTGCGTGGGTTCTGCTCGATGTATTACGGCGCAGTGGATGGGGTTTGGATGAGCTTGATCTAACGAGTTTCGCCAGTGTGGGCCAACGATGCGCGGAGCCGATCCAAGCTCTCGATCTTCATGGCAACATCACTTTGATTCCGCGATATCAGTGTAACTTGATCATTGCGAATCGGCGCAGCGCCGCGGATATCGTGCGCGGGATCCGCACGGCCGCCGGTCTTTACCTCACGTTCAACAACAGCGGCCTGCTGCAGCTACGAGCTGAAGATACGATCGCCAATCAACAAAGCTCCAAGCCACCGGGGAGCAATAGCCAGGATGCGCTGCAGGGTGGCTGGCCGGCATACGAGTTTGGCGACAATGCCATTTCAGGCATCCTACGAAAAGACAATGGGCAGCCGTCTTTTCGAACCTGGGCCCGCAGCACAGCCGATACGCCGAACCGCTTCACGGTCGAATTCCAGGATGAATTCAACGAGTATCAGCAGGACAGCTTGTCTTTGGTTGACATCGACGACGCATTGCGATCAAGCCAGGAAGTAAGCGCGTCACTGACGGCTCTCGGGATTCCCAATTTCGATCAAGCTACGAGAATTACGACGCTTCAACTCAATAAATCCGTGCGCGGAAATACTTACGTAGATTTCCAAACGAGTGTGAGGTCGGTCAACTTGCGACCTGGAGATCTGATTACGGTGACTTACGCGAAGGAAGGGTGGGACCGCCAGCCATTTCGCGTGACGCGCATCGCTCCGGGACCGAACTATCGCACCTCAGCGCTGACGGCCCAGATCCATGACGACGACTGGTATCTGGCAGGCGGTCAGGGGGGGGGCTGGCGCCGGACGTCAACCTGGCTACGAAGTGGGCTCACCCCGGCCTTTGGTTGGTAAGGTGCTGGATAGCGATGGGGAGCCGCAGTTTGATATTTCAGAAACCGACACGGAAAGCTCCGACGGGTCAATCGCTGTGGATTTGTCGGTCGGCTTCGCCGATCCGAGCAGGTCCATCTCTTCCAGCTCAACCATTCCGCTAGTTGGATTAAATCCGCAGATTAGTACCACCGGCGGTACGCTTACCGGCGGCCAAAATACTTATTATGCCGTGACCGCGGTGGATTCGTCCGGAGCGGAGAGCGGACTTTCCTTCACGATCAAGGTACGGATACCAGCGGCCACTAACACCAACGAAGTAACACTGCTCAATCTGAGCTTCTCTTCAAGTGCGAACAGTTTCAACGTTTACAGAGGCACAACGCCTTCCGAACTAGTGCAAATCGCATCCAACGCTCCGGTCGCCGATCATTTTACAGACACCGGGTTGGCCGCTACTCTGATCGGTCCACCCGACGTAAACTTCGATCACGCGAACTTCTACTGGCGGCTTGAGTTACAGCCGGAAGAGAAGGTCGATATCCATTCACCGGTTACTATTGGAAACACCACTCTGGATATGCTGCCGGATGAGCTCGCCGGAGCGACGGTCCGTATCTCCAAGGGCCTGGGTGCGCGGCAGGAAAGAATCATTAGCGGGAATTCGGCCACGACACTCACGATAACGAGTAAGTGGGATGTTGAGCCGGACAACACAAGTTATTGTGTTGTAGCGGAATCGACATGGCAATTCGGGGCGTCGGGAACTACAAGCCCGGTGTCTTTTGAGGTGCCGAACCGGGGCGGCGTTACCGTCCAGATCTCTGGCCGGGCGGCCAATGTGAGGGATGAAGAAGCCGCCTACGAACTCTCGCCCTTGACACGTTGGCGTATTTCGGGATCGGGCAATGCGGCCACTGATACAGACGTTCCCGGAGCTCCGATATTCGGCCTGCTCCCCACGGGACAAGGCACGGTGGAAGCGCAATCCATCGCCTTCACCAGTCTGCAGAACACGGGGTCGATCAGCGCCGGCACTCTGACCTTAGCTTACTGGGATGAACTGAGCTTTCCGACACCGTTGGCGCTAGGCGCGGCCATTGCGGATACCGACACGACCGTCAACCTAACGGCGCCGGGCAACGGCCGAGCAGGGAGCCTGCTGCAGATTGACGCTGAAATTATGCTGGTTGAGAGCGTTGCGAACGGTGGGCTGAGTTATCAAGTGACTCGCGGCTCGCATGGCACTAGCGCGGCACAACACGATTTGGGGATGTTGGCCTACGATCTGACTAAGAAGACCTTCGTCTTGCCTTTTGTCCGCGGCTTCTTCGGCAGCCCGGCAAGCGGCAGCTATGCCTATCCAGTGTATCTTCCGGATGCCCGGGTGGCTGCCGCGGAATTGTTCATGACTAACAGCCGTGGAAATAGCGATGTTACCCGCATTCCTTTCACTTCCATGACGGATTTCGGACTGCGTACGCTTTCCGGGGGGCAGCTCTCGATACAGGTGGAAGGCATGCTGGCTATCCAAACGGATGCCGCGCCGCCGATCTCGATTGAAAGAAGTCACTCAGTCCGGGACGTCTACGCGATTGTTGGATCCGCTCCAACCGGTTCCGATATTGTGCTGCAAGTGAATCAGAATAGCCGGCCTTACTGCGGATTGAGAATCAAAGCAGGGCTCACTGTCTCAGATCCGGTGGATGGATTTGCTCTGGGTCCGTTGGAGGAGAATCTACCGATCGCGCTAGACATAACCTCCGTCACAGCAACCAGCGATACGGTGCCCGGCAGCGATTTGACTGTAATCATCCGGTTATAGAGACATCATGCCTGAGACTCTAGAAAAGCTGAGACCCGATCGCGATCTGCAATGTTATTTTCTGCGGCCTTCGGCGATAGCCGCACTTAGCGAGACCAGGGCGATGGGATTTACGGTCTCCGGTACCTGGCGCCAGCAATTTGACTGGGCAGTGGTTGAATGGAACCGTGACAATGTGTTCGAGCATCCGCTGCTTCGTAATCTTCCAGACGGGGATCTGAGCGGGCTGACGTTAACTTACGATGAGACTCGCTCGAATTGTATTGGGATCGATTCGAGCCTGTTTCCCACTGTGGACTGGCCCAGTCTGCGTATTTGGGTGGGCGACGGGGCGGCGCAGCAAGTCTACTTTGTGCCATTGCAAGATCACGCCAGTATCGTGGAGGGTGCTTTTCAGCCAGCGTCCGCCGAACTGAACCTGGGCGGCACGGTTACAGCGGGGGATTACGTCGGCTTCTCATTTCTAGACGAGCATTACACGTATTTGATGCAAGCCGGCGACACTCTGGAAGACGCGCTCGGAGTCCTTGTTGATGCCGTCAACAACCTGACTCGCCCAGAGTTCGCTTCACCGACGATGACGGCCATCCAAGCCGGTCGGAAAATCACACTCACGCTTAAGGCTCCTCACGGTAACTACCTGCGCGGCGCGAATGGCAACCGCGTGGGGCTGTATACCTACGTGATGGGATCGACCGAGCAGTGGGATGTCCCGTTTATACAATTCTCGGCTGGCACTTCGCCTACCAAGTGGCGAGTTACCCTTCCGTTCAATTCCTTACTGGGCTCAGTTACGCTTCCAGGCGGCACGCTCCAACCCGTTCCGACCACATCCGTGCGGAAGGTCAGATGGACTTATGCAGCGGACCTGCAGCCGAGCGCTTTCGTCAGAAGCGAGTTCCAGGTCGTGGTTTCAAACTGGACCGTAACCGGGACGGGGCGAACCTATTCCGTGGCGGGTCCAGGGACACGCCGTATCAACGACGATGCGCCCGGGCTGGTTTATTCCGGCAACTGGAGACAATTCCCCGATGCTTCCGATCTCCCACTCGATCATTATAACGGCGGCACCGTTCATTTCACATCGACGATTGGCGACAGCATCCGGTGCAATTACACTGCAGCCCAAGCGCACAGTCTTTATCTTGGAACCCGGCGTGTCACTGGCGGCCCTGGCCTCACGGTCTCCGTGGATGGACAACCTGGCATCCCGCTCGATCAGAGCGTGCCACTGGAGGATGTGTTGGTTCGGGAGTTCCTGGGACAAGCAGGCCCCGGAGATCACAGCGTTGTCGCGACGCTCTCGACGGCTGGTACTTTCTATTTCGATTTTCTCGAATTAGCTGTTCCGACCACGAGCCTTCCACCGGCCCAGGTAGAAAGCCGGTTGACGCTTGCGACGGACTGGGACACCGATCACTCCATCGCGCTAGCTCCCGAGCGAACCGCCTGGATCATGGATGCGCTGGGGTTCAAAGGCCGTCCCAATCATTATGTAGGCGCGCTCTGGTTTTATGAATTGGTCCGGCCTAGCCAAGTGTATGCCTCCGGAACAATCACATTCGGCGTTCCCACGGCGAATGGCACCACCGAAGTAGACATCGGACGCGTCGGCGATCCGCCCGAAAAGCTGACCCGGATCATCCATTTAAACTTGTTGGGCGATACACCGGTAACGCTTGCCAAACATTTCGAGCTGCAGATCAACGCCGGCTCCAACGCGATCTGGGCCCAGGCCGCTGACAATCAGCTCACGATTTTTTCGCGGTCGATGGGGCTGGATGGCAACAGCATCACAATTGGCGTGAGTCCCTCGCTAAACTCTGTATCGAGTGCAACCTTGCAAGGTGGTAAGGACGGAAATTGGCTGACCGACTTACAAGCTATACCGCGTATAAACCGTGCGGCCAGAGATTGGAGGCGAAGTTTCTTCACAGCGCTCAAGACGTATGGACACTCCACGGCCGCAGCCGCGTTCAGTACTGAACTGCAGCACGGCGATCCTTCTGTCGAAGCCGGCATCGCACAGCGATATCCCAGTGGGAATGCTGTGATCGTAAATACTCCCGCATTGCAAACCAACTTCTCGCCGGAAAGCCGGGCGTTCTGGCAGCAGGTGTATGCCGATATTGTCACGGTTCAGCTCGCAGCGGGGTTGCAGCCGTACATCCAGTTTGGGGAGGTCCAGTGGTGGTACTTTCCGGATGACGGCTCGGGAATGCCGTTCTACGATGCGTATACCGCGAGCACGTTCAGAGCTCAGTATGGGCGGGATCTCACAACGATTACGACGAATGCTTTGGATCCTGCGACGGTCCCGCAAGAAGCCGCATTCCTGCCTGGATTGATCGGCGATCACACGCGTCAAATCATGGCATTTGTGACCGCTGCATTCCCGGACTCGCACTGCCAGTTCGAAGTTCTGTATCCAACGGACGTCAACAACTTTGCTCTCAATAAAGTGATCAATTACCCCATTAGCGAATGGACACCGGATAAACTGACCTGCCTTAAAACCGAAAGCTTCGGCTTCACTTTTGCGCGAGATCTGGACAGCAGCCGGCGTACGATTGATGCCGGTGTCGCGCTGGGCTTTCCGGCGTCTAAGAGGAGTCATCTGGTCGGGCTGGAGCAAGCCTATTCGGCATGGGAGAAGGAAGCAAGAATGGCTGAATCGCGAGCGTTAGAATCGGTGGTGCTGTTCGCTCTCGATCAGCTCTGTTTGATGGGTTATCGCCTTCCGATCTCGAGTGGGATGCGGCGCAGTGTACAAATGGGATAATGGCCCGTTGAAGGCCGCTTTCTCAGAAGTTGTAAAAGGTCTCCAACCAACACAGACTGGAAAGTCTGTGTCACATTGGGATAATGGGACGCTAGAGCATGTCTTACATCGCGTGATTTCCGTTCAGAACGTTTCTAAGCTTTATTATCTTTACCAACGGCCCATTGAGCGTATTTTGGGCGTTCTTCCATTCAGCACCAAGCGCCCGCCGGAATTCTGGGCATTGAAAGACGTCTCATTCCGCGTTGACAAAGGCGAGGTCCTGGCGATTCTTGGGCCGAATGGATCTGGCAAGAGCACCTTGCTACAAATCATCAGCGGGATTCTGCAGCCCACCACCGGGCGTGCACTTTGCAACGGGCGCGTGGCAGCGCTTCTGGAGCTTGGCGCGGGATTCAATCCTGAATTTAGCGGCCGCGAAAACGTTTACTTGAACGGCGAAATCATGGGCCTGGGCCGCAAGGAAATCGAGCGGGTTTTTCCGAGCATTGAATCGTTCGCCGAGATCGGCAATTTCATCGATAGACCAGTCAAGGAATACTCGAGCGGCATGTATGTGCGCCTGGCGTTTTCGACCGCAATCCATGTTGAGCCAGAGGTCCTGATCATTGACGAGGCGCTGTCTGTTGGCGATGCTATTTTCGCCAGCCGCTGCATTCAAAAATTCGAGGAATTGCGGAAGAAGCAGACTACCGTTCTGCTTGTTTCGCATGACATGGGCCTGGTAAAGCGGCTCTCGGATCGCGCGATCTTCATGCTCAACGGAAAAATCGAGGCCTCCGGGTCTGCGAAAGACGCAGTGAACCGCTACATCGGCTTTGTCCTCGATCGCGAAGGCGAGCGTAATCCAATTGAGGATGGAGTTGGCGCGCAGACCACCTTTCGGCATGGCGACCGCGCGAGTACGGTCACCGCGGTTGAGCTACTCGATGAAACAGGCAACGCTTGCCAGGCATTCGATCGTGGACAATCGCTTGTGATTCGGGTGCGAGCAGTCTTCAACCGCGATGTTACCGATCCGGTAATCGGCATCCTGATTCGCAACCGCATCGGCATGGACGTCTTCGGGACCAACACCCGCCTGGAACAGATTCCGCTTGGGCGATTTGAAGCGGGAGAGCAGATCGAAGTAGAATTCGAGCTCGATTGTTTGTTAACGCGCCAGGAGTACACCGTGACGGTCGCCACACAGTACGCAAACGGATTAAGCCAGGATTGGTTGGATGACGCGCTCTCGTTTCGCGTTATCGACGCCAAGGACGTGGCTGGCGTCTTGAATTTAAATACGCGTGTGAGTCACCGGCGGCTGAAGGGGACAAGCTGAAGCATGCGCTTGACGCACGCAAGCGTGTTCCACAGATTGCATGGGTTCGAACGTGCTTACTGGGTAGCGAATACGCTGGAATTGTTCGAGCGGCTCGCTTTTTACGGCTCCAAAGCGGTCCTGGCCGTATATGTCGCCGAGAAAGTTGGGCTGGGTCCACAAGTCGCCGGATCTCTGGTTGGCGCATTTTCCGGGATCATATTCTCGCTGCCGATTGTCGCGGGCACGTTCGTCGATCGTTACGGCTTCCGACGCACTCTGGCAGTCTGTTTTGCGGTGTTCACGGTTGGTTATTTCCTGATTGGCTTAGCCGGATTGCAATTTGGGCAGCCGATCGTGAACGCGATCGGGCGTACTCCGTATATGATTGGAGTGCTGCTGTTGACCGCGGTGGGCGGGTCTTTAATCAAGCCTTGCATTGTCGGAACCGTCGCCAATACTTCCACCGAAGAAACGCGCTCGCTCGGTTACTCGATTTACTACACCCTCGTCAACTTCGGCGGAGCGATTGGCCCGATGCTCGCCTTGCAAGTGCGTCAGAATCTCGGCATTGAATACGTGCTCATCATGTCGTCGCTGACTTCGTTCCTCATGTTCATCGGCACGCTGTTATTCTTTCGCGAGCCGGCGGTGACTGGGGATCGGGAGATCCGTTCTCTGGGCCGAGTGTTCGGCGAGATGGTGATGGTTTTCCGCAACGTCCGCTTCATTCTGCTGCTGACCATCTTTTCCGGTTTCTACATCATGTTCTGGCAGATCTTCTACTCACTGCCTTTTTATGCGAAAGAG
The DNA here is from genome assembly GCA_051000095.1 of Bryobacteraceae bacterium. Taxonomy (GTDB): domain Bacteria; phylum Acidobacteriota; class Terriglobia; order Bryobacterales; family Bryobacteraceae; genus JBBSHP01. Next base: position 18,907 of record JBPCOQ010000191.1, read on the forward strand.
GTGATTCACTTCGCCCGCTTCGAGTTACTGGAAACCGTTGACGCGTGGACAATCATTCTATTGACTGTGCCCGCGACAGCGATGGTGAAAAATTGGAGACCGGTCACCGCGGTGGCTCTGGGGTTGGGCATCGCGAGCGTCTCGTGGCTCCTGATCCCGATTTCGCCATCGGCAACCATGGTTGTCGCGGCCGTTGCGGTGTTTGCATTGGGCGAATCGACTCTGGCGCCGCGTTTTTATGAATACTGCGCAAGCCTGGCGCCGAAGCAGCAGGTCGGCACTTACATGGGGTTCGCATTTCTCCCGGTAGCGATCGGATCCTTCGCCGGTGGGCCGTTGGCGGGATGGCTGGTGACGCATTACATTCAAAACGGGGGTAATCCGAACATGATCTGGTACATCCTGGCCGCGATCGGCGGCGTCTCAACAGGGGCGATGGTTCTGTATAACCAGTTACTAGCGCGTCGGGAGCAGCCAGCTTCGCTAGGGGTAAACTGATGCGGCCAAACCCAACACAGGCACGAATGCCTGTGCCACCGACGGCGGCGATGGTTTTGTATAATCGGCTGCTCGCGCCTCGGGAGGAGGCAAATTCGGAAGGGTAAAGTGATGCCACAACAAGGAATGGAGGAAGGTCTAAGCCCAACACAGGCAAGAATGCCTGTGCCACTCAGGCAAGTAAACTGATGCAATTACAAGAAATCCAGGAAGCGCTGCGGCAAGAGGGGGTGGATGGCTGGTTGTTTTTCGATCATCATCAGCGCGACCCGCTGGCCTATCGCGTTCTGCGTTTTGAACCCGTACACATTCCGACACGCCGCTGGTATTACCTGATACCCGTCGAAGGTGAACCAAAGGCGCTGGTACATCGAGTCGAGTCTCACATGCTCGACGTGCTTCCGGGTAAGAAGACCGTGTACGCGGGATGGGAGAGCCAAACGCAGGGGCTCAGCGATCTATTGCAAGGCTGCCACCGCATCGCGATGCAGTATTCGCCCGAGTGCGCGATTCCTTATGTCGCGATGGTGGATGGTGGCACTCTAGAGCTGGTCCGCAAATCAGGCGTGGCTATCGTCACGTCGGCGAATCTCATCCAATTGTTCGAGGCCCGCTGGACTGACCAGCAATTCGAAGATCATCTGGAGGCGGGACGGCGCGTGGACCGCGTCCGGGCTGCGGCTTTTCAGAAAATCGGCGACGCGCTGCGCGCTGGGCAGGCCATCAATGAATGGCAGGTGAACCGTTTTATTCGCGCGGAATTCGAAAAGGCCGGCATGATGACGGACCACGGACCGATCGTTGGCGTGAACGCCAATATGTCCGACCCGCATTATGAGCCGAGCGAGGTGAAAAATCAGCCGATCCGTCCAGGCGACGCAGTGCTCATTGACATGTGGGCCAAGCTGGACAAAACAGGCGCCGTGTATTACGACATCACCTGGACTGGCTTCTGCGGCGCAAGCCCTCCGGAACCGCTGCGGAATGTTTTCGCAATCGTGCGCGACGCGCGGAATAAAGCTGTGGAGCGCGTGAAGACCGCCGTCGCAAACCAAGAAAGGTTGTGCGGTTTCGAAGTGGACGATGCCGCCCGGGATCACATCAAACAGCATGGGTATGGCGAGCAATTTGTACATCGGACAGGCCATTCGATCGGCGAAGAGGTGCATGGGACCGGCGCTAACATGGACAACCTGGAAACTCACGACGAGCGAAGAGTGATTCCGAACACTTGCTTCTCGATTGAGCCGGGAGTGTACCTTCCCGAGTTTGGAATCCGCTCCGAAGTGAACGTGTTTGCCGGGCCTTCAAAGGCGCGCACCACGGGCGAAGAGCAGAACGAGTTGGTCCGGATTTTGTAAATCATGAAGATTTTGATTTGTATAGCTGTGATCGGTGGACTCGCGACGCCCGCGGCGGATTGGCCCGCTTTCGGAAACGATCCGCAGCGTACCGGATGGGCCAAGAGCGAGACGCAGATATCGGTTGACAACGTTACGAAGCTGCACGTCGAGTGGTCGTTGAAGCTGGAGAATGCCGCCAAGGAACTGAACGCGCTGACGGTTCCGATCATCGTCGAGAACGCGATCACGCCGAAGGGCTTCAAGGATATCGTTTTGGTGGCGGGCAGCTCGGACACAATGTTCGCGATCGACGCCGATACAGGCAAACTTCTTTGGAACAAGCAGTTTCAGATCGAGGGTAAATCGAAGCAGGCCTCTCACTGGCTTTGTCCCAATGCGCTCAACGCGACTCCAGTCATCGATAAAGCATCGAAAAGCGTTTACACGCTTAGCAGCGATGGCAAGCTTCACACTCTGAACTATGTGAATGGCGAAGATCAGAAGCCACCCGTCGAGTTTGTGCCTCCGTTCGCAAAGACATGGAGTTTGAACCTTTATAAAGGCACTCTGTCCACCACCACATCGCAAGGTTGCAACAGCGTGCGGTCGGCGGTCTACACAATGAACGTGAAGGACCCGAACCGCCCGGTTTCGAAGTTCGTCGCGGGACCGGCGGGCGGCGCAGGAATCTGGGGGCGCGCAGGTTGTGCTGTCAGCTCCGTGACCGGGTTGATCTACGCGGAGACGGGAGATGGTACGTACGACCCCGCATCCGGAAAATATTCGGACACGGTTGTAGCGGTGTCGCCGGAAGGCAAGCTGGTGGATTACTACACGCCCGCGAATCGCGCCTGGATTTCGAAAAAAGATCTGGACATGGGCAACATTAGCCCAATGGTGTTCCCGTACGATCAGTGGGAGTTGGTGGCCGGCGCAGGCAAGGAGGGCGTGATCTACCTGTTGGATGCAAAATCGCTTGGCGGCGCCGACCATCGAACTCCGCTCTTCCGCAGCTCGCTGTATACGAACGACGACGTGGATTTCGCAGGCCGCGGATTTTGGGGATCGTTCGCCGGTTGGAAGGACGCGAAGGGCGTGCGGTGGCTGTACGCTCCGGCTTGGGGTCCTCCTTCGACTGCGGCGCCCAAGTTCCCTTTGACCTACGGCGATACCGAGGCCGGCAGTATCATGGCGTTCACTTTAGCGACCAAGGCAGGCAAGCCCGTTCTGGAGCCCGCGTGGATTTCGCGGGATCTCTCCGTGCCCGAGCCGCCCATTATCGCGAACGGGCTTGTGTTCGCGCTGTCGAATGGCGAGAATGTTCGACAAGTGGATAGCGGCGGACGGCTCTATACATCGAAGGAGCGCGCCGACGCGCCTTCCGGGAACACGATCCTGTACGCATTCAACGCCGAAACGGGCAAAGAACTGTACTCGAGCGGCAGCGCCATTCCAACATTTACGCATTTCAGCGGACTGGCGATCTCGAATGGCCGGGTTTACGTCGTCACGCACGATTCCACGGTTTACGCTTTCGGCTTGGCTGAATAGGCGCTGGACAAGCCGGCGAAGAAATCTCTTCGAGGAGATGCCGGCTATAACCGCGAGTGGGAAATGCGGGCATAGGCATCAGGGTGGCGGATCGGGTCGCAGTACTGTCGATGGGCGTGCAGCAAAACGCGCCCGGAGGGAAGGGCCCGGACCGGTGAGTATTCCGTTCGTCAAGGCGAGGCAGGGGTGAGATGACAAAGGCGCCCGGCAATCTGCAGGAACTGAGACGACGGATTTATCGAAAGGCGAAGTCTGAAACGACACATCGCTTCTGGAGTCTGCTCGTGCACATCACGAAGATCGAGACCCTGGAGGAGGCTTATCGTATCGCGAAAGGAGACGGCGGTGCCCCTGGCATCGACGGCCAGAGCTTCCCGGACACGCTTGCGTGTTCCCCTGCCCGGAGGCCGGGCAAAGACTTGAATGAAAACAAGGGACTTGCGTTTAAGCCTGTTCTGAGTCAGGTCGCGGAAGAACCTTTCGACCATGTTCAGCCATGATCTGCTGGTCGGTGTGAAATACACCTGAAAGCGCGGATGACGCGCCAGCCACCGCCGCACCTTGGGGTGCTTGTGGGTGGCGTAGTTATCCGCGATCAGGTGGATGGACTTGCCCTGAGGCGTGGCGGAGTGGATCACGCGCAGGAAACTTCAGCCACTCTTGATGGCGGTGCCGGTCGTCGCACATGCTGATCACCGTTCCATCGTGGGTATTCAAGGCGGCGAACAGCGTAGCCGTGCCGTTGCGCTTGTAGTCGTGAGTCATCGTTCCGCAGCGCCCCTTCTTCAGCGGCAGTCCGGGCTGGGTGCGGTCCAGCGCCTGGATCTGGCTCTTCTCGTCCGCGCACAAGACGATCGCATGCTCGGGCGGATTCAGATAGAGGCCGACGATGGCCTCCAGTTTGTCGGCGAACTGAGGATCGTCGCTCACTTTGGACGTTCTTGTTAAATGCGGTCTAAAGACCGTGTTTGTGCCAGATCCGGCGCACGCTCTTCTCGCTGAGCCCTGTCGCTGCCGCCATCGTGCGTGTGCTCCAGTGAGTCGCGTTGAGGGGTTTCTCCTGAGTCGTCATCCGGATCACATCCTGGACTTTGGCCGCAGTGATGGTCCGCTTCCTTCCTGGACGGGGCGCATCCTTCTCTAGCGCGGATATCCCGCCGTTCAGGAAGCGGTTGCGCCACCGCGCCACCTTTTCCGGCGTGATTCTCAACCGCGTTGCTATCGGCTGATTCCGCAGCCCCGCGTGAGCCAGCAGCACAATCCGCGCGCGTTCCACGCTCCGCGCTGAGCCGCTGCGCGCTCGTGATCGAGCTTCCAAAGCCTTTTGTTGATCAGGTTCGAGAATAATAGGGTGGGCAACGCGCATCTTCTTCGGCTCTCCTTTATACAGAGTCCATTTCGTGCTCATTCTTCGATTTGGAAAACGCTATTGCGGCAGGGGCTTTAAGCAGCTATCGTGGTGCCATGCAACTTGGCCCAATCGGGACTTTCATCAAGCACCATTTCCGGCACTTCAATGCGGCCGCTCTCATCGGGGCCGCCGAGGCCTACGTTCGGCACTTGGAGAATGGCGGCAAGATGTTCCTCACGCTAGCGGGCGCCATGAGCACCGCTGAACTAGGACTTTCGCTGGCCGAGATGATCCGCCAGGACAAAGTGCACGGAATCTGCTGCACGGGGGCGAATCTGGAAGAAGATGTTTTCAACCTGGTGGCGCACGACTTTTACGAGAGAGTTCCCCACTATCGCGATCTGTCGCCGCACGATGAACAGGGGTTGCTCGAGCGCCAGATGAATCGCGTTACCGACACTTGCATTCCGGAGGATGAAGCGATGCGGCGCATCGAGCGGTTCATTCTGAAGCAGTGGATGCAGGCCGATTCGCAGGGAGAGCGCTGCTTTCCACAAGAGTATTTTTTTCGGGTGTTGTCCGATCCTGGCGTTAAGGAAAATTTCCAGATCGATCCGGTCAATAGCTGGCTGGATGCCGCGCGTCAAAAAGCATTGCCCCTGTTCGTGCCCGGGTGGGAGGATTCGACGCTCGGCAACATGTACGCCGGGCACTGCATGGCCGGCGACGTCAGGAATGTACACACCGTGCGCACCGGCATTGAAGTGATGATGCAGTTGGCCAACTGGTACACCGAAACCGCTCAGACGAACCCGCTTGGATTTTTCCAGATTGGCGGAGGAATCGCGGGCGACTTCCCGATCTGCGTGGTGCCGATGTTGCGGCAGGATCTGCAGCGCCACGATACGCCGCTGTGGTCTTACTTTTGCCAGGTCAGCGACTCGACGACCAGTTATGGGTCCTATAGCGGCGCGTCGCCGAATGAAAAGATCACGTGGGAAAAGCTGAGCATCGATACGCCGAAATTCATTATCGAATCCGATGCATCAATTGTGGCCCCATTGTTGTTTGCGTTTGTGCTGGGCTGGTAAGGGACAAGCTAAAGCATGTCCAGGGGCAAGCTAAAGCATGTCCCAAGTGTACAGTCGTCTTTGTACTATGAACTCGGCGACTTGACTTGGCAGCTCGGCTGGGATCTCGCCTTTGGACAACTTCGTTCGAATTTCGGACGACGATACAGGCAGCGCCAGGGTGTCCAGCCGATGCACCCGAGCCCCTGGCGGCGCATCGTAAATGTGCCCAGGCCGCGTGACCACGATGAAATCTGTTAGCCGGACCACCTCTTCCCAGCGGCGCCAGGTCTTGATCTCCGCAAAAGCGTCCGCGCCGATGATGAAGTAGAGCGGCTGCCCCGGCGACCACAATTTTTCAATCGTGAGGATGGAATAGCTGCGGCCCTTGCCTTCTTCAAGACGGGATGGAATAAAGCGCGGATCGGCCTCGCACGCCAGCTCCACCATTCGAAATCGGTCTTCAAAGCTCGCCGCCGTTGAGTCCGGCTTGTGCGGCGGATTCGCCGCGGGTATGAAGAGAACCTGGTCGAGACCGAACACGCCCGCGGCCTCTCTGGCGACCGTGAGATGCGCATTGTGAATCGGGTCGAAAGTTCCTCCGAAGAGCGCTCGTCGCAAAGGTTATTTGTTCAACTCCTTAATGCGGATGTTGCGAAATTCCACCTGCATGGGTGGCCCTTAGTGTTTCTCTGCCCGGCAGCCGGGCAAAAGACCGGATTGAAAACATCAGGGTCTTGGTCTAAGTGCGACACAGGCAAGAATGCCTGTGCCACTCGGGGCAATACGGCGGATGCGGTGGGTTTTTTTACCGCTTTCAGCAAGGGCTCTAGCGTCGCGAACACGTTTCGTGCCACGATCGAATTGCCTTGCGCGGTCGGATGCAGGCCATCCCGTTGCATCAGCTTAGCGTTTCCGCCGACACCCTCCAGTAGAAACTGAATACGCGGAAGCTTGTACTTAGCAGCCAGATCCACATACATCTTCTCGAAAGGGCGGATATAATCAGACCCGTAATTAGGCGGCAAGGTCATTCCGGCCAGAATCACCCGCGCGCCGTCTTTCAGTAGGCCCGCAATTATCCGGTCGAGATTGGCTTGCGTTGTTTCCAGCGGGAGTCCCCGCAGGCCGTCGTTTCCGCCGAATTCCAGAATGACAATCGCAGGCCGGTACGACAATACGTCGCGCACGCGATTCATGCCATCGGTGGTGGTGTCACCGCTGATTCCCGCATTCACGACACGCCATCTCAATCCGCGCCGGTCTAATTCTTTCTGCAGGAAATCGGGATAGCTGTAGCCCGGCTCCGCTCCAAAGCCGGCCGTTAGACTATCGCCAAAGGCGACGATTACGGGACGGCCGCCGGGCTTGGCTGCCGGCACTGCACTTTGCAGGGCACAGACGGCGATCACCAGGAGGCAGCGGCTCGCTCTCACACTCTCATAATAGAAGTACATGCGGCTGGCGGCAGTTGTGGAAACATCGCGTCAGGTTTCAAAGACTACCAAGCGTCTCGAAAAAGCGGATCTGCTGGCGAAGCTTTTGCGGCAGCTTCGTCCGGAAGAGATCGAGATCGCCGTCGCGTTCCTGTCCGGGCGCGCTCGCCAAGGGCGTATCGGCATCGGGTATGGGGCCGTTCGTGACGGCGCATCGCCAGCGGCGCAGCATTCGGCTCTGGAGCTGCTTGAGGTAGACAGAGCGTTTGATTCCATCGGTCTTACACAAGGGACCGGAAACCGGCAGGAGCTTCTGCGCGACCTGCTTTCTCGCGCCACGGCGCCGGAACAGGATTTCATCACGCGTTTGCTGCTGGGCGAGATTCGTCAGGGAGCGCTGCAGGGATTGATGATCGATGCCATCGCTAAAGCTTCCGGCGTTCCGCTGTCACGGGTCCGGCGCGCCGTGATGGTGGAGGGCGACATAACACCCGTGGCGCGAATCCTGCTGGAAAAAGGCGAGGCCGGACTGGCCGAGCACGATGTGCAACTGTTTCGGCCGGTGCAGCCGATGCTGGCGCAGTCAGCCGAGGATGTTGCCGGCGCACTCACAGAATTAGGCGAGGCGGCTCTCGAATACAAACTGGATGGGGCGCGCGTGCAAGTACACAAGTCCGGTGATCAGGTGATCGTGTACTCGCGCCGTTTAAACGATGTCACGGCTGCCGTGCCCGAAATTGTGGAAGCCGCGCGAGCATTGCCAGCGCGCGATCTGATTCTAGACGGCGAGGTGCTCAGTCTTGCACCGGATGGGCGGCCTCGGCCGTTTCAGATCACGATGCGAAGGTTCGGGCGCAAGCTGGATGTCGAAGGTATGCGGAGGGAGCTGCCGTTATCGCCGTTCTGGTTCGACTTGTTGTATCTGAATGGCGGTCACCTGCTGGACGAGCCGCAGGCGCGCCGTTTTGCATCGCTCGCCGAATTATCGCCGGCATCGTTGGTTGTGCCGCACACCATCACCGGGGACCCGGGCGAGGCCGATGCTTTTGCGGCCGGCGCGCTGGAGCAGGGTCACGAAGGCATCATGGCCAAGGCTCTCGCATCCACCTATGCGGCCGGCGCGCGCGGGCAAAGCTGGCTGAAAGTGAAAAAGCCGCGAACCTTAGACCTGGTGATTCTGGCAGCGGAGTGGGGAAATGGACGGCGCCAGGGTTGGCTCAGCAATCTCCACCTGGGCGCTCGCGACACGGAAAAGGGCGGGTTTGCCATGCTCGGCAAAACATTCAAGGGACTCACGGATGAAATATTGGCGTGGCAAACCCAGGAATTTCTCAAGATCGAGATGGCGCGCGATCGCTACACCGTCTACGTCGAGCCGAAGCTGGTGGTGGAAATCGCGTTTAACGAGATTCAAGTCAGCCCGCGATATGCCAGCGGCCTGGCATTGCGGTTTGCGCGTGTGAAGCGATATCGCCCCGACAAATCGGCCGGGGACTCGGACACTTTCGAGACGGTGCGGCAAATGGCATTACGACAGTGAACCGTTTTAAAGTGCATTTCTCACCAGGCAGGCATCGAGATGAATCTCGACGCGGCACGTAGGAGTGCGTGCGCCACGCCGGTCTCACGGCCGAATCGGCAGCCGCAGCCCCGCCGGGCTGGCTTGATCGAGCAGACCCACCCGAATCTCGGGATTCTCATTCAACGAATCGGGCAGCTTGAGGTTGATCTGATAGAGTCCACCGAATCCCGGCGAGACTCCCGCATAAACGATCTGCCGCGCATCCACGGCCACGCCTCCCAGTGAAACTTTCAGGTCGCTCAGTTGCTTGATCTGCGCCGCACCGGCCGGCACTTCCCCGACCCCTACCGGCGGGGTGGTCTGCCCCAGCCCGGTTGCGTACAGAACTACGTATTCACCGGACCGGGCCGGATTGTCCGGAGTAACGACGGAACCATCGGCCCGTGTAGCGATCGCGTTCTGCTGATCCAATTGGAACAACGCTGGCGTGGTGGCAACAATTTGAACCGTGACCGCGGGGCCAGCCAAGCTGTCGAGCGCTACTTGTACCGTGGCGGTCCCGGGCAATAAAGAACTTGGCACCAGAAAATTGATCTGCGTTGGAGAGACAAAATAGATGCTGGCCGGCACGTTGCCCACCAGGACGCGAACACCCGTTCCCGGCAGAACAGTGGGCAGCATCCCTCCGCGAATGTCCTGCGGCGTAATGGCCTTGGTGGTGTAGGCGAGGCCGGTGCCGTAAATCGTGGCGATGGCATTCGGAGCCAGTGGCCCCGGCTGATTGTCAGCGGCGTTCACGATGCTGGCACCGGAGTAAGAGAGCGCCTCACGGTTCGCGCTGGTATCGGCCCAAAGGACAGGCCCGAACAACAGCGCTGCCAGCAGAAGCCAGACTGCGGGCATGTTAGATGATGTCTATTTCAGTGTACTCCTCTTACTAGACAGCCTTAAATACTCTTACTCGCGGAGGGGTATACCACTTAGGGCTTGTTAGGAAATAACATTTCCATATTGGAATGTTTTGCGCTACCTTGAAGGCAGTGGAGAGCATTGATGGAGTCAAGCAGCGCTTCGCAGCCATAGCGGCTCTGCTGGATGAGCGGTC
>JBPCOQ010000193.1:0-11487 GCA_051000095.1 Bryobacteraceae bacterium
GGCTTTGGCCAAACCTGGTGTGACAACCAAACGCCGGAATCCCTGCGCCTGCGCGCGATCACCGATCAGCATTCTCCCGGCCGTTACCGGATCAACGGAGTGCTGCAAAACATGCCGGAATTCAGGACGGCGTTCCAGTGTCGAGCCGACGCTCCGATGGTGCTCCGGGTAGCCTGCCGGGTTTGGTGAAGTTGTTAGTGCTTCGATTCGTATACCGCGAATACCGCGCCCTGCGGATCGGCCATTACCGCCAAGATACCCGTCTCCGGGATTTCATGCGGGCCGAAAAATAGTTTGCCGCCCAGTTGCTTGGCCTTCTCCACTGCGGCGTCGCATTTTGCCACATAGAAGTAGGCGAGCCAATGCGGCGGCGTGTGGGCGTCCAGGTGAGCATCCTTCGGAACACCGCCGATGTAGCTGTCGCCGTTCTTAATATGCAAGTATCCGCCGTCTTTCCCGGGCTCTAGTTTCCAGCCAAACAGATCGGAGTAGAACTTGCCCGCCGGCTCGGGATCTGAGGTGTTCAGGTCAGCCCAGCAGAGGCTGCCGGGCACGTCTCTGATGCCCACGCCCTTGTGGTTCTTAGCCTGCCACACGGAAAACGTAGCTCCGGTGGGATCCTGCATCACGGACATGCGACCCACGTCGAAGACATCGAAAGCTGGCACCATCACCTTGCCGCCAAGCCGGCCGGCTTTGTTGACGGCGTCGTCGGCGCTGTCGACCGCGATGTAGATCATCCAGTGCGGGGGCACGCCTTGCGCCCGCTGTTCAGGACGAATGGTGTACGCGGCGGCGGCCTCGCGTCCCTCGAGTTGGAACATGGTATAAACATCATTCGGTCCCATAGGATGGTCATTGACCGTCCAGCCGAAAAGCGAAGTGTAAAAAGTTTTGGCGGCGTTTTGATCGGTAGTGCCAAGCTCAATCCAGCAGAAACTGCCGGGCGGGTTTTTATCAATGTTTGGCATAGGGAGAGTATAGCAATGCAGAGAGGTGGCAGGCAGGATTATCCGGCCGCCAGTTTTCGGTATTCCCTAATCATCCACGCAAGGCATGCCAGAACGCCGCACCAACTCGCAAGCTGCGTCCACCGCGCTTCCGCGCTGTCGTCGTAAATCAGATCGACGATGCAGTTTCCATTGCAATGTGGGTCGACCACCGTTAGCCCAAGCGCGTCGCGCAGCACCGTCGCCACATGGCCGTTGCTTCGGGCGCGCCAGTTCGGCGAATAGCTCGCCTGGACCGATATCAATTGCCCCGGCTGCAGCAGCGCCTGAATTCGCGCGGAGTGCCCATTCATCCATCGGAAATCCGCCAGCGGAAGATGCGGGTCTTCCAGCGCTTGCACGTACGCAATCAGCGGCTGGACGTCCACTCCGTTTACCGGCGCTCTGGAGACGATGTGATCGGCGGGAACGACATGCGCTAGGGAGGCTGAGCGCGATGGCACTCTGTACACAATGTCGTCGCCATCCCGCCAGATCTCGGGAAGAACGCCCCGGAACTTATCCGGATTGACGAATGCTTTAAAGAACTCGCGTGCGTGCGTGCCCGATACGCCAATAGCCTGCGCGCCGTACGCCTTCAGCCACAAGACGGCCATCTCCCCATCGCGGCTGTTGGCCTTGTCACCGACATAAACCGAGTAGAACGCAATCCGGTGTTCCAGCGAAGGCACGCTCTGGTCGCAGCATCCCACTATCTGAGGCACCTCCGTGAGGGCATTCAGCCACAACCCAACGCTTCCGGGCGCGAAAACGCGCTCACCCGGCATTTTCGCCTCGAACCACCGCGCCATCTCATATTCAACCGTTTTGCTCATGTCCTGTGGGAGCGTCTGGTCAAACGCATAGCGATGATAGTTTCCGATCTGGACAACAAATAGAACAATCAGAGCGGTCACCGCTAGCGTGCGCAAGTGGGTTGGCCACCGTCCCCACGGCTTGCGAGCGACGCAAACGGCGGCGCCGATCAACGCCATTTCCAACTCCATTTGCCATCGATGCGGCTGGGGCAGGAGCTTCAGATCAAACCAGTAGAAGCCAAGGACCACCCCTCCGCTCAGCAGACTGAAATAACAAAAGAAGCGGACCCATTTCGAGATCAATGCGCGTTGAAAAGCGACATGGATGACCGCGAGCGCCGCCGCTGTGCCAAGTAGCCAGGCGATGTGGCGTCCCTGAAAGGTAGTGCCGTCCGAGTTTTGGGCATTGCCCGGAATGGAGGAGACAATCGACGGTGGAATCCAGGGACACGCAATCATATATGCGAGAACAGCGATTGCCAGGAAAGAAGGCCACTGAAGGCGGCCCTCGCCAGCACCCAGGCAGGCCAGCAGGTAGGCAATCACCGCCATAGCTAGCCCGATGGTTCCGGTCCAATTGGTTACCGCTATCGCGGCCAGCAACAGAATCGAAGCCGGAATGGCCCAGATCCGTTTCAGAGAGCGCGGCGACCCTGCCGCGGCATCGAGGCACACAATCGCGAGTGGAATCAAGGTCAAGGCGGCAATGTGCGGAGCTTCCCCATAATGCACCAGAGTCTGGTAGCGCCTCGCTAACAGCCGTCCGCCAAGATCGTTGCGAATGGCGCTTGAAAGGAATGCGGCTGGCGAGACAAGCGAATAGAGCATGCCCGCCACGAATGCGGCGGCGGAGCTATGCGTGGCTCGATAGCAAAGCAGGTAAAAGGCGATGGGGCCAAGGCAGTACAGCAGCGCGGTCACGTAATGATAGGCGCGTTCCGGTGAGGAGCCGAACAACCGCGCCGCGGAAGCGATAGTCAGAAACAGCCCCGGCTGATAGACCTGAAGAAAAGGCATGCCGCTGAACCAGAGAGGAAACCATTTCAAGTCGCCGCTATGGCGCATGGGATAGCGGATGAGCGCTATAAACGGCCCTTCAACCGAGCACAATTGCTGAATGAAATTGGCGAAAAATAAGTACTGGCATACAAAAGCGTTCACCACGACGAGGACGCCCACGCCGGCGAGTGAGCGACTGGTTGAGGTCCATGATGCAAACAAGAGTCGATTTTGCCAATCCGTCAAGCAGCTTTATGTTCGCATGTTGGACGCGCGCGATTTCGTCATTTGCGAAACGTGCTCGAGTTCCGTGGGAAATTCAGCACCACTGACGCGAAAAGCCCTTATTTGACGTTGACAACTAAGTGGGAGGCTTCGGAGGGCAAAACAGGACGTTCGGCGGCGATTCGTTTCTTGTTCGTCTCCCATTCTGGATGAGAGCCACGCTTCAAACTCTTGAGTCTTTTAGGATTCGCTCCAGGATGATCGGCGCCAACTCATTCGCCGGCCGGTTCTTGTACTTGCGATGTCGAACCGGCGGCACGTCGGTCAAATTCAGGCCCTTCGGATTCAGAAAAGACTTTTTATGACCGCCGTAGTCCTTGACATCCCTGCCACAACGCCGGCGCGGTCGGGGGAGTGTGCCGCGTGCGCCGGAACCAATTGAGGCACCGCCTCGCGCTCCAGGGCGCAGCGAAGGGTCGTACCTTGCGAGATGAGATCTACAATCAGGCGGCCGCGCTCGTAAATCGGCATGTGCTCGGCATTCCGGTCGAAAGTAGCCGGCGTCGATGCGGAGTTTGCCGGCAACCTGTATAGGTGGTTGACGCCAGCTTGACTCACGCTGCGCGGCCGGCCAGAGCCGAACCGCATCGCGAATGCGGTCGAGTTGATTTCGCCTGCTCCAGGAGTCCTCGAAATTCAGCCACGTACTTCCTCCAAACAACCAGGAGAAAGCCGAGGGGCTTCGCGAGGAGCCCGGTTTCGTTCAGGCTACGCCCGTGTTAGGGCTTTTTCTGGTCTTTGGGCGGCGGAGTTGGTTCCGCTACATCGCCGTATTTGATCTGGCTTTCGCTCTTGAACTGCTTGTAGTCCTCGTATTTCACGGTCAGGCGAATACGCTGCGGACCGGCCTTGAAGTTCAAGGTATCATTGGCAATCGTATAGGTTGGAAACCAGTATTTCCCGTCTACCTGCTCGCGATAGGTCTCAAATTTGGGAAACTGATTGTCGGAACTTTTCTTCTGGTAGCCGACGCCGCGGCCATAGCTTTTGACGATTTGCATGTCCTTGTCATCAACCCAAACTTCGCCTTCGAAGTAACGCTTACCAGTCTCCAGCTTCTTTGGCTTTACAGCAAAGGTGTAGCACGGAATCTCGTCGAGAGTCTGCCTTCCCAGATAACGGATATAATACTGCGGGATCTCATTGGTGGTGAGAACGAATGGCTGCACATCCCGAAGATCCTGTTCGTCTTCCGGTGTCAGAAGGATGTTTTGGAGCGTGCTGACAGGCGCGCGGACCACCCGCTCTGTCCGCTTACCCTCCGGTGAGAAAACGATATCGGACACGAGTTCATACTTGCCATGCGGGCTGCCGCTCTCGTCGAGTTCCTGAATCTTGGCCGTCTGCCGGTAAGTATAGTTGCCCCGGGCACGTGCAAATTCGGCCTCTTTGGCGGCAAACTTGGCGACAATCTCATCAATTTGAGCCTGATTCGGCTCGGTGGAGCTAGCGGCAAATGCCGGGCTCAACAAAAGCGCGGAAATAGCAAATAGGCGCATGGTTTCTTTCTCCCTTGGACGATTTCTGGCGGCCTATGGTTTCGACTGCGAATATTCCTTCCCGCCACTCCGGGCTTCGAGAAAGGCCAGCCACTCCGTCAAACCCGCCCCAGTCTTCGCGGACACTTTCATTACCTGCATTCCGGGCCGTACGGAATCAATGTTGCGCCGCGCGGCCGCTAAGTCAAATTCTACCGGCTCGGCTACGTCCATTTTCGTAATCACGGCTGCATCCGCGCCGTTGAAGATGGCCGGATATTTCAGCGGCTTATCTTCCCCTTCGGTAACGGACATCAATACCACTCGCAGATTCTCTCCGAGATCGTAGCTGGACGGGCACACCAGGTTGCCGACGTTCTCGATAAACAGGAAATCCAGCTCATCCAGATTCCAGCCTTCGAGCGCCGACTGAACCATCGCGGCTTCCAGGTGGCAAACCGTGCCTGTGACAATCTGGCGAACCGGCGCCCGGCTTCGCGCCAGCCGAACGGCGTCGTTGTCGGTCGCTAGATCGCCAACCAAAGCGGCTACCCGATGGGTAGGTCCCAACAGCCCAAGTATTTTTTCCAGAAAAGCAGTTTTGCCGGACCCCGGGCTCGATACCAGGCTGACGACATACACCCCCGCGTCCTGAAATCTGGCACGCAGCTCAGCCGCCAGCACGTCGTTGCGCTTCAGCACTTTGTGGCGCACTTCAAGCAAGCGAGGCTGGCCACTCACTGGTCGATCTCCAAGCCCACAATTTCAAGTTCCCTGCCGCGAATCACATCCGGTGCCGGCGACCCGCACACCGGGCAGCGGAAGTGTTGAATGCTATCCAGGTTTCGTTCCGCCTGGCAAGCCGAACAGAAGACCACCACGGGCACATCCTCGATCATAAGCCGCGATCCGGCAAAGGGGGTGTCTTCGCACGCCACATCGAAGGAAAATGTCAGCGCTTCCTTGACAACGCCCGACAATGGGCCGAGTCTCAGGTGTACGGCATACACGTGCGGACCTCCGCGGCGATCCACCTCTTCGGCCACGCCCTCCAGAATGCTCAGCGCGATCGAGAGCTCGTGCATTCACTGCCAGCTTAACAGCAGTCGCGTCCACTTCACGTGTGGAAGCACAAGATTGGCCCAATGCCACTTATTTTGCGAATCGATTTGTTTCCAGCAAGTTACGGCGCGCTGAGTACGATACGCCCTTGGAGCGGCGAGAAGTTCTTCGTAGCTGCCCTACCGGATCCAAAGAATCGTTAGATACCGGCCTCGCGGAAACAGACTTCGAGTAGATCTCGGCCAGTAGAGTAGCGGAGCCACACGCGAGAGAGGTGGATTCAACGACGACAGCCTCGGCGTTGGGATGGATCATGGCGGAAAACAAGAAGCGTGGTACGTCATCGACGTGCTTCCAACGTTCAGAGTCCATCCGTCAGTTCGCGGTGGCCGCGGTGTCGACTCGAAAATCCATCAATGAACGCTGCTGTTGAAGACTTTCGATTCCAGAGGGGCGGCATAGCCGGAAGTTGGACCAGATTAGGAACGGGAAGTCCGGTTACCGAAGTTCCTTGAGCCGGTTTTGATCGCCCTGGCCAGGATCGGAATAGCTGCAATTGTTGCTTGTAGACGGCGAAGACGCCAAGCCAGAGTCCCGATTATTTAATTGAGGAGAACAATGCGAAAACAATGGAGACTTTACGTACTCGCGCTTAGCTTTGCGCTGGGCGCAACATCGAACGCTTTTGGACAAGGCCCTGCCTTCACCTCGATTGATTACCCCGGCGCTGCCCCAACGATACCCTGGGGGTTCAACACTCGCGGCGACATCGTTGGCTTTTACACGGCTGCCGGTGTCACGCATGGCTTTCTGCTGAGCGGGGGCCAATACACTGCGATTGATTCCCTGGAGCCAGCGGTACCGACCTCCGTGGGATCAATCCTCAGGGCGACATGGTGGGAATCTACACACTGGCCGGCGCGCAACATGGTTTTCTGCTGAGCAGGGGCCAATTCACCAAGATCGATTTCCCCGACGCTACGGCCACCGTGCCTTGGCCGATCAACGCTCGCGGCGACATCGTGGGAAATTACGTATTGGCCGGTGTGACCCATGGCTTTCTGCTAAGCGGGGGCCAATTCAGCACGATTGATTTCCCCGGCTCTACCGGAACCAACCTCATGGGGATCAACCCCCAAGGCGACCTCGCGGTATCGTACAGCAGCGCCGGTGTAATCCATGGCGGTCTGCTAAGCAAGGGCGATTTCACTTCGTTTGATTTCCCGCGTGCCACCTACACCAACACGACGGGGATCAATGCCCGTGGCGACATTGTCGGACGGTATACCGTCGACGGTGTAACCCATGGCTATGTGCTGAGCGGGGGCCAATTCAGTACGTTTGATTTCCCCGGCGCGACCTTTACCGGCGCCACCGGAATAAATCAGCGTGGTGACATTCTGGGGCGATACACCAATGCCGACGGCGTATTCCATGGGTTTCTGTTGATGGGCTTCCGGCAGGCGTGCGTCGTCCCGATGTCCGCGCCTAAGATTGCGGCGGTTACCCACGGCAGCGATTTTACGCCGGTCACTGCGTCGAAGCCGGCTGCGGCGGGCGAGGCGTTATCCCTCTTCGCGACGGGCCTTGGGCCTACCCGCCCCGGCATTGGCGCCGGGCAGCCATTTTCGGTTGGTCCGCTGGCGGCGGTCGATTCGCTGGTGGAGGTGAGGGTGAATGGGAGACCGGCCATTGTGCTGGCGGCGGCCGGCTTGCCCGGCGCGGTGGACGGCTATCAGGTGAACTTTCGCGTGCCTGTCGGCGCCGTAAAGGGAATGGCCCCAATCGAGTTGAGCGCAGGCGGCGTTGCGGGCACGCCTGTGAATATCACGATCCAATAAAACGGATCGGTAGCCCACACCGGTGATCTACCACCCAAGGCGTTCTAACCGTGGCACGAAATCGAAATGCCGGTCCCGGCTGAGCAGCGGTAATGCGTGCTGTCGCGTCAACGCCGCAATCCATAGGTCGTTGCCGGGTATCGGGCGGCCCTTGCGCTTCAGCTCATCGCGGACCTCGGCGTAGTGTTCGGCGGTTCCCGCGTCCACCGTCAGCACTCGGCAGTTCGTGATCACTTCGGATAACCATCGTTCATATCTCGCCCGGTGGTGCGATTGCTTGATGCCGTACCTGTACTCGCCGAGCACAATCACGGGCAGAGCGATCTCCGCAGCACTTTGAAGAAGCCGCTCCAAATTCGGGTCGCCGCCGGCCATCGCGGATAACCCGTTCGTGTCCAGGATCACTGCAGGTCCTCAGGCTCGATTCGCTCAAACTCCTCCTCGACGATCCTTTCGATGCGCGCCATATCCTTACGCAGGCTACGCAGCTTGCCGAATGTCTTCATCCACGGTTTATCCTCGCCGCTTCGATCGCGCAACTTTTCCGCGAGCGCCTCCGATACTAATTCCCGAAGGGGAATGCCTTGTTCGGCCGCGGCCGACTTGGCTCGCCTGAAGAGGGTGTCGGGGATTTCGAGAGTGGTCTTCATTATCTCCATGATCCCATATTTACGGGAGCAGAGCTGACGCGCGGATGGCGCCCGGGGGCAAGTGATCACTGGCGCTGTTTCCCGTCAAAACTAGCTGGGCATCTAAGCTCCGTACGTAGGTTGGGATCGATTCGGCTTGCCCGGCGCGGTGGACGGCTATCAGGTGAACTTTCGTGTGCCTGCCGATACGGTGAAGGGATTGGGCAATAAAACCTTTCGCCGAGCCGATGCCAAAGCTAATTGTGGTATGATCTCGTGGTCCGAGACGATTCTCCACATAAATGATGATGCAAGAGATCCTATGGCTTCTCGCCTCTTGTGTGAACTTGCTGTTCGCACAAGATCCCGTGCGCTTGCGCCTGGCCTTTCTGGTTGCTGCTGTTCTGAGCGGGGTCGCTTGGTGGGCTTGCTGGCGGTTTCCATCTTTGTGGAACAAGCGGTTCCGTCTGAAATTCTTTCATTACCTCCTCTGCACGGCCTCAGCCGCAACATGCTTTATCTTCGTCCTGACATTTTTTGGGCTTGTCAACTCGAAACGTGTAGTGGCAACGGTTATTTCGGAATGGCAACGACGCGCGCTCCAGAATCAATCTTGGGCTCAGATCGTACCAGCAGGCGTAGCTCGAATGTTACCCGTCCACGAATCTCAGATCCAAGCGGCTGTAGGCTACGCCGACCAGGCGTACTTTGACTTTCGCTCAACACATCCGGCGCTAGCACGCATATTGGTGGTCGAGGCGGAAGGGATTCGTACGTCAGTTCGTACCGACGTGGATTAGTGGCTCAGCAGCCACGCCGACTATCCGTGGAGCCGTGTGATTGCGGTTGTGAGCTCCCAATTTCTGAATGCTCTGGATGTCCGGACGGAGAGGTTGCTTCTCACTCTACGCATGTTTGTCGCGGGGCTCTTCATTTTGGTACAGGGAATTGCTTTTGGTGTGACCGGATATGCCGCTTACGCCGACATTGGTTATCGAATATAGAACGGAATCTTATGGCTAATCACATGATTGTCGGACTGGGTGGGACCGGCGGTAAAGTTATCCGCTCTTTCCGCAAGCTGATCTACCAGAATAGCCGTACCGAAGACCCACCTGGTGTCAACGTACGATATCTTTAACGTCGACTCTAGCGACGAAATGATGGCCCATAACGACCCATCGTGGAAAATCTTGGGGACGAGTGTTCAATTAAAGCGCACCAGCCAGCTGCTTATCCGTGGATTGAATTTGGGAGAAGTCATCGAGAATCTCAATAGTTATCCTGGAATCTCTCCATGGCTCGGCAGTTCGCGATCAGTTCCGGGCCATTGTTAATTCTGCCGACGCAGCCAAGACTGTTGGAGGGCAAAAGCGGCGTCTCGGACGGTTTCTTTTTGCTTGTAAGGCGCCCGCCTTTCGGCAACAAGTGCAAGCGCTGGTGCGGGAGATGCAGACCGGCGGAACGACTGAGACCGTCTTCCACGTATGTTGCGGGCTTGCCGGTGGCACCGGGAGCGGCAGCATCATAGACGCGATCTGCCAGATACGATCGATGTATTCCGACGGTGTTAACTATAAGATTCTTGTCTACGCGCTGCTGCCCGAGAAAGATCCCGCGGGAGACAGGGCGGGCGTCAATTACCACGCGAACGGTTATGCTGCTGTTCTTGAATTGAACGCTCTCGCTGTCGGAGCATACAAACCTTTTGATATCGCCGCCAGCGCAACCCGCCGTCTTGAGCTTTAAGACCCCTTTAACTGTTGCTATTTGTTCACCGACGAAAATGAAGCGGGCAACCGCGTGCACATCGATAATGAACTGCCCACCATAACTGCAGCGTTCCTGTATCAAAAAATCGTGGCGGTGCGCAACTTCGTTTGGGATTCCTTGCAGCGTCAGGAAGGGTTCGAGATCGGAACCCAGGCGAAATTTCCCGAGACCTCGCCTGCCACCGAGAGACCCGAGCGTTGCCGCCTGTTCTTTTCCTTTGGCGTAAAACAGATCGCGTACCCGGAGGAGGAAATCCGGAAACTCCTTACGTACGATTTCGCGAGGCAAGCTGCGCTGCAGCTTCGTTTCAACCATTGGACCGATGGAAGCGGATACATAGATGAACCGGCAAACCAGAGCTTTAATGAATTCGTCAAGCAGAGGGACACGCTGGAAAACTGGCGTCTGACCGATGAACATATCTCTCTGTCAAGTGGCATTCTCCCCGATGAGATCGCAAACAAGCGGTGGAAGCCGATCAGCACTTTTTGGGGGGATCTCCTCCCAAATTTGAAGACGCATATAAGAGAGACCTTCAAGGACAAGAAGGTATGGCTCGACGAACTCTCTAAAGTGTGCGAAACCGCGTTTGGTCAGAATTACCGTGATCTCGGTGTTCGTAAGTTCTACGAGACCAAGCTCAAGGATGTTCCCGATCACGTTCGTGAGGTTCGCCGCAGGATTGAGACCGACCTCTTCAATGATTGGAAGAACGGAGTCAAGTCCATGCAGGACGTATCGCGTCTGCTGGAGGCATTGCTTTCACTTCTCGAGGAGCGGACCATCAGCATCGACAACAAGACGTCTGCCGCGAGAGAGAACGAAAGTAAGGCTGAAGAAAAGGTCTCTTACAACCGCAAAGAGTGGCCCAAGATCGGGTTCGCGAGCGAACTTGTGGGTAAACGTGATCGCGTCTTTGATGCTCAAGCGGAGTGCCTTGCAGAGCTCTACATTCATCGAACGCGCATTCAAGCGTGGTTGTTCGCAAAGAAACTGCTGGAAGCCCTCAAGGCGGAAATCAGTAATCTCGCGGCTGAGGTTGGAAGAACGGCAGAAATGATCGCCAAAACAACCGATGAGTTCAAAAAGGCAGTAGATGCCCGGTGCGTAGATCAGGGTAGCGCCGATCTTACCAAGCAGGTGGTCCGCTTTTATGACCCAGCATTGGTCAGGACCGTTGCTCGCCGCTTGACAAAGGATGGACCAACCCAAAGCAAACAGACGGCATACGTGCGGCAGGTGATAGCAGAGCTTCTCGGCGACGATCAGCGATTCTCCTCTTTCAACCAGAAAGTAACGCCTGAAAAGTTCACGGACGCGTTGGTAAGCGCATGCGAGCAGTCCGCAGTCGCCGCTCATAACGATTTGCTATCGCTGGATCCCACCTTTGCTCGAGTGCTGCGAGTAAACATAATAGATAAGCTTTATCGGGAATACAGTGGAAACAGAGAAGCGCTTCGCAGTTTCGTGATCGATGTGGTTTCCCGTGAGTTCGATCATCTGAATTGGCCCACTTTGATCGTCTGATTTGGCCCACCCTAAACCCGGATGAAACCATTCCGGGATGGACAGGAGAGCCAAAGTGGAGCTATTTGAAGAGATCCGGCAGGGGC
>JBPCOQ010000226.1:0-38661 GCA_051000095.1 Bryobacteraceae bacterium
TGCCTGGATCTGATCACCCTACTGCGCACTGAAATGGCGCAACAAGCAACTACTCGCGCCGTTCGGCTTCAAAATCACTGAAGAAGCTCTAATCAAGGCGGCTGCTGCTTGATAAATATGTAGAAACTCCAGACACAGGCAAGAATGCCTGTGTTACCTGCCTTTGCCGACTGCTTTCAGCGTGCCTCGGAGGTCCATGTTCCGGATCAGGCGGTGCAGGTAGTTCGGGTGCAGGCCTAAGATCTTCGCGGCCTGTTCATGGTCGTAGCCGGCCTGATCAAAGGCCTTCATCACTACTTGCCGTTTCGCCGCTTCGACAGCTTCTTCATACAGGGTCGCCGAGACTTCGGCCGGGCGTTCTTCGCGAATATTCTCCGGCAGATCTTCGGGCAGGATCGCATCCGACGATCCGAGCACTACCGCGCGTTCGATTGCATTCTCCAGCTCGCGAACGTTTCCAGGCCAGGAATAACTGCGCAGGTACGCGCGCGCTTCGGGCGTTATCCCGCTGAGCTTCCGCCCGCATTGTAACGCGAATTTCTTGGCGAAATGCTCGGCCAGAGCCGGAATGTCCTCGGGTCTTTGCCGCAGCGGCGTCGCCTTCAGGCTAACGACGTTCAACCGGTAAAACAAATCCTGCCGAAATGTTCCTTTCTTTACGGCATCTTCGAGGTCGCGATTGGTGGCCGCCAGCAGGCGGATATCCAGCTTAATGGTTTGCGTGCCGCCGACGCGCTGCAATTCGCGTTCCTGCAGCACGCGTAGCAGCTTGGCTTGCAGCACCGGCGAGAGCTCGCCGATTTCGTCCAGAAAGACAGTACCGCCCGCGGCTGCTTCCAGCTTGCCTTTTCGTTGCGAGAGCGCGCCCGTGAACGCGCCCTTCTCGTAGCCGAACAGCTCGCTTTCAAGCAGCGTATCGGTCAAAGCAGCGCAGTTGATGGGAGCAAACGGGCCGGTCGCGCGCGGGCTGTTGCGGTGAATGGCACGCGCGATCAGCTCTTTGCCCGTTCCGCTTTCACCCAGGATCAACACGGTCGAGGAGGAAGCGGCTACTCTGCCGATCTGCTTCTGCAACTCGCGGATCTTGACGCTATCGCCTAACATCCCGTGTTCGATCTTGAGCTCTTCGCGGAGCTGTTCGTTCTCTTCCCGCAGCCACTCGAGCAGGGACGCGTTCTCCCACGCGATCGCGGCCATACCCGTCACCGCTGTGAGCAGTTGCAGATGGCCTTCGTCAAACGGGTTGTGGCGTTCGCAGGATTCCAGATAGAGGATCGCGACCACCTCTTCCCGTACAACAACGGGGGCCGCCAAAGTCGCCGCCGGCTCGCCTGTCTCATGGCCCATGAGGATCGCGACGCGCTGGTCCATAACCTTCCGCACGATCTCGTCCTGCACAGCTACGGGCCGGGAGGACTGAGAGAGCACGCTCACCGGGGAACCAGGGTCGCCCTTACACAGTAGAACGGCGCTGCTTTCGGCCGGAAGAATGTCCATCAGCAAGGAGAGCAGGTGGCGCGCTAAGCCCGTCTCCGCGGTGAGATTCTGTGCGTTGTGCAGCGCGCGCATCGAGTGCAGCATCGTGCTCAGCCGCAACAATAGCTGCAGATCGTGAGTGGCCCGCACGCTCGGCTCTAATTCGCGAGAGTGCTCGGAAGTCAGATACACCGAGTCTTGGGGCCGCAGCTCGATGGTCTTTTGATCCGGCGATGCGCTGACACTGTTCTCAGCCGAGGTCAGAAATAGAAAAACGGAGCTGCCGATTCGAATTTGATCGCCTTGCAGGATCTCCTTCTCTCCAATCAACAGGCTGTTCACGAACGTACCGTTATGGCTGCTCAAATCCCTCAACAGGCATCGCTGGCCATCGAAACGAAAGACGCAGTGCTCGCGTGAGACTCCCGTATCACGCAGAGAAAGTTGACACGCGGCGCCGCGGCCCACCGTCCATTCGCCCTGAGTCAAAGGAAATACAGACCCTTTGAGAAGTCCGGCCACAGCGATCAGGCGCGGTTGCATCGTGTCCTCACAATACCTTAGCGCACCCGTGGAGCATGTCCCAGACCTGCCCTTCCCCTATTTCTCAGTCTTGAAAATTCCCTTCGGGATCATCGCATGCACGCCCTTGTTCCCATCCACCAGTTGCGTGATACAGAAATCGACAGCGGTACTCGCCAGCATGTAAGCATCGTCGCGGCTCAGATGCTTCTCCTCCACCAGAAAATCAATCGCCTCGCGTACGGCGAGCTTGGCGGCTTCCGTCAGGTCTGCATGTATTCCCATCGCGATGAAGTGCGTGGGCGTTTCCGCGCGGGGCCATTTCAGGTGCATGTCCTTCCGGACGGCAAACTCAAAGGTCCCCGTGAGGGCTGTTTCCAGAGCCGTGATGTCCACCTCTCCGTTGCCTTGCCCGGCGTGCCCGTCGCCTACCTCGAAAAGCGCGCCCTTGACGTGCACGGGTATGTACAGAATCGTTCCGGCCACCAGTTCCTTGTTGTCCAGGTTGCCCGCGTGGATCCAGGGCGGGCCGCTGTTGATCCGGCCATTTGCTTCCGGAGGAGCGATGCCCATGCTTCCGAAAAACGGGTGCAGCGGAATCTCGATTGAATCGGAAAAACGAGCCACCATGCGGGTGCGATCGAGCGGGATGATCTTGGTCCGGGCGAATGGGAAATCGTCCGGTAGAAAGCCCGAGCCGGGCCGGAATCCGTTGTACGCGAACGGTAGCGTCAGTTCGATCGAGAGAATGCGCACTTCCAGCACGTCGCCCGGCTCGGCGCCCTCTACGTAGATCGGACCGGTCAGGATATGGCCGCCCGGACCCTTGTCCTTCACCTCCTGATAGATCCGCCGGAAATTGCGCGGGATCTGGTCCGGAGCAACGCCAGAGGCTTCGAATCGAGACGGGCTGCCAGTCGATACAGTTTCAATTTTGACGCGATCGCCGCTCCGAATCCGCAGCACGGGCGCAGCCGAGGCCGAGTAATAGCCCCAAACCACGGTCTTCGGCGTCGCTTTGAGCTCGTAAGTTTCGGCCCGGCAACACGGCGCGATTGCAATCAGGCAAAATAGAAGCTGTTTGTAGGCTTGTCCATTCATGGGGTTTGCTGAATCATAGCAAAGGGAGGGCGAGTGGTTCTGCTGCTCTTTGGGCCGCCAGGTTGCGGCAAGGGGACGCAGTCGCGGCTGATCGCGAACTGGCTCAACATTCCGGCAATCTCAACGGGAGAGATGCTGCGAGCGGCGATTCGGGCCGGCACCGCGTTAGGCGAGGCGGCTCAGTCGGTCATGGCCAGCGGGGGATTGGTTAGCGACGATCTCATTAACGAGATGCTGCGAGCGCGCGTCTGTCAGGACGATTGCGAGAAGGGATTGATGCTGGATGGCTATCCACGCACCGTGGAACAGGCCGAGTTCCTGGATGGAGTGCTGGTGCATCGCAACATGCCGTCCCCGGTTGTTCTGCACTTCGATGTCCCGTCCGATGCCCTGGTGGGGCGCATGACGTCGCGTCGTGAGTGCCCGGCCTGCTCGCGTATTTACAACCTGCTCAGCGAGCCACCCAAGTCGCCTGGAGTCTGCGATGCCGATGCCACTCCCCTGATCACGCGTAAAGACGATCAGGAGCACGTGTTCCGGGAACGGCTCCGGATGTACGAAGAAGTAACGCGTCCAGTGCTCGCCTACTACCAATACCGGAACTATTATCAGATCCGGGGGGACCGTTCAGCCGGCTATATCTTCGAAGCAATCACGGGTATCCTGGAGCCTTTGGTATCGAACAACGGGCAATAACCGCCTGCTTTTCGCTTGGAGAAGCTTTGGAGATTCTGAGTGGCGCGGTCCTTCAGACTGCGCTTCAGAAGGCGGGCTGAAGCCCACCCCACTCACAAGCTGAAGCATGTCCCCCGTTAATCGATAGATCCGCGCCAGCTCTTGCCTTTGCTGTCGCGCAGAACCACTCCGGAGCCGTCCGCGACGCCCGTAATTGTGCGGCCCATGGCGTCCCGGAAGGTATAATGCACAACCTCATCGGCGCTCTTCTCGGCCGAGCCACGCCAGACGTTCCCGTATTCATCACGCAGGTTGATATGCTCGCCGTAACCAAAGCCGTGTAGCCGTGTTTTACTGGATTCTTCTTCCAAACTGAAGAATCCGCCGGGAATGCCGCTATGCACGCGCTTCTTCTTAAAGATCATCAGATCATAGATCGGACCTGGGCTTGATCCACCATATCCGGTGACCACACTAGGCGAACATGCTAGCTTCACTTAGTTCTAAAATACTTCATGCGAGCCATGCTGCAGCGCGTTAGCCAAGCCGGGGTTGATGTGGATGGCCGAAGGGTGAGTTCTATCGAAATAGGTCTTCTCGTCTTTTTAGGGGTTTCTAAGGTGGATAGCACCCTGGACGCCGATTATTTGGCCGGTAAGATCGCGAAACTCCGGATTTTCCCGGACAGGCGCGGAAAGATGAATCACGACATCGGAGAGTCCGGTGGCGCCCTTCTGGTCGTCTCTCAATTTACACTCTATGGCGATTGCCGGAAGGGGCGAAGACCCAGCTTTGATGCGGCCGCGGCGCCGGATGAGGCAGCCCGCTTGTATAACTACTTCATCGAACGCCTCAAGGGTCATGGTGTCCCAGTGTTTACTGGTATGTTTCAAGCTTATATGCAAGTAAGTCTGATAAACGACGGCCCCGTGACTTTCTTACTCGAATCAAAAAAATTTGAATTAGGGTAAAGAAGTGTGTATCATCGTTACGTAAAGGACAACATGATGCCACGAGGCAAATCAATCAAGAATGAATCACTTCTCAATGCGGCGCTGGAAGGCCTTGAGATACAACGGCAGCGGGTCGAAGAGCAGATTCGCGAAGTTAGGTCGATGCTGGGTCACGGCCGCGTGGGGCGGCCAAGTAAGCGCGCCGAGCCGGCGGGCGGCGAAAAACCCGCGCGCAAAAAGCGGGTACTGAGCGCAGCCGCCCGAAAGCGCATAGCCGCCGCGCAGAAGGCCAGGTGGGCTAAGTTCCGCAAATCCACTCCGGCCGCGGGAGAATAAGGTTAGGCAGCGATTAGGAGCCTGGAGCGCCATTGGGCGCTCCGGGGATCAAAAATGGGAGATCTCAGCCGTATCGGCGTTGCGATCGACTCGGATCTGTTGGAGAAATTTGACGACCTGATTTCCGCACGCGGGTATTCAAACCGGTCGGAAGCGTTCCGGGATCTCATTCGAGCCGAGTTAGTGGAGCAATCGTGGCAAGCGCCCGACAGCAAAGTCGTCGGAACGGTGACGCTGGTTTATAACCATCACGTTCGCTTGCTGAATGAGAAGCTAACCGAGTACCAGCACGAGCACTTTCACAGCGTGCTCTCCACCTTGCATGTGCACCTCGATCACGATAACTGCCTGGAAGTGTTGGTCGTTCGAGGCAAAGCCAGCGCTGTGAAGGCGATTGCCGACACTCTCATCAGCACTAAGGGAGTAAAGCACGGCCGTCTTACCATCACGTCCACCGGGGTCGATATTTGATCGTCGGAACCGGTATCGACCTGACTGAAGTAGATCGCATCCGGGCGGCGATCGAGCGGCATGGCGCTCGCTTCATCGATCGCATTTATACCGGCAACGAGATCGCTTATGTGGAAAGCAAAGCCAACCGGTTCGAACGCTACGCCGCCCGTTTTGCCGCCAAGGAAGCGGGGATGAAGGCCATCGGCACGGGATGGAGGCGCGGAGTGCGCTGGCAGGATTTCGAAGTCGCCAATCTTCCCACCGGCCAGCCAACGCTCAAACTGCACGGCGTGGCGGCGGAACAGGCGGCTAAGTTGGGGGTGCGAAATGTGGCGCTGTCGATCACGCACACGGCCCTGCAGGGCATGGCGTTCGTAATTCTAGAAGGATGATCGCTCTCGCGCCGGTGCAGCCCCCGCATTGCGTCTTCCAATACCGAGTTGAGCGTCTTCCAGACGCTTGGCTTCCTGGTAAGTAAACACCATCCGGTGGATCACGGTGATATTAGAGAGCACCGCGATCACCCACAACACGGGAGCCATGCGGTCGAACAGGGCGCCAATAATCAGAAGCACCACCCGCTCCGGCCGCTCCATAAAGCCGACCTTGCAGCTCGGGATCGTATTCTCCGCCCGCGAGCGAGTGTAGCTGACCATGACACAGCCCGTCATCACGATGGCTGTGAGCACCACATAAAAAGACCGGTTGATGTTGCCGTAATAAACCAGCAGCCCCATTAACAATGCCAGATCGGAATAGCGGTCGAGCACCGAGTCGAAGAAGCCCCCGAAACGTGTGACCCGGTTGGTTTCCCGGGCCACGCGGCCGTCCACCATGTCGAAAAGACCCGCGCTGATAATCACAATGCCCGCGGCGACAAACAAGCCGCGGGCCAGCAAAACGGCCGCGATGGCATTGATCACCAGGCCGAAAAACGTGAGGACATTGGGATGGATCTTGGAGAGCGCCAACCCGCGCACGATTAGAACGATAACCTTGTTGCAGGCGAGGCCAATCGCGCGCGTGTAAGTCATCTAAGCCCCCTTCGATTCTACCCTGAACCCTCACCCCACAACATCATGGATCGTGGTCAACCGCAGAATCTCCATCTCGCGCACGCCACCGGGAATCTGAATTTTGATACTATCGCCCACCTTCTTGCCAAGCAATCCGCGCCCGATTGGAGAAGTTGTCGAGATCCGCCCTTTAGCTACGTCGGCCTCTTCGCTGGTCACCAGCGTGTAGGTAAACTCCTCATCCTTGATGGTGTCCAGCACCACCACGCTCGAGCCCAAGCCTACGCGGTCGCGCGGAATGCGCGACATATCCACCATCGACAACTCGCGCAAGCGGGCGTGCAGTTGTCCCAGCCGCGCGTTCACCACTCCTTGCCGTTCCTTAGCGGCGTGATATTCAGCGTTCTCGCTTAGATCGCCATGGGCTCTGGCCTTGGAGATCTCTCTGGGAAGATCGACGTGCAATTCGTAATCGAGCGCGGTAATCTCATCCTGCAGCTTCTTCTTGAGCTCTTCCATTGCCAATGGTTATTATAAGTCGAACCTGCATCAAAATTACCGGTAATTGTGGTACAGGCACGATCGCGCGCAAGCGCATTCCTGGACGCGTTAGTGCCGATTTCGGCGCATTCCCACCCGCACTTCCGCTATACTCGACCCGTGCAGCTTACCCTCAATCTTCCGGACGAGCTTTCCGCTGCCTTGGCTGCTTCCGGCCAGGATCTCTTCCCGGGCCGCCCTCGAAGCTATCGATCTTGAAGCTTACCGGGAACGCAAGCTCACCACTGCCCAACTTCGGCGCCTTTTGGGCTTTGAATCGCGTTACCAACTCGACGGCTTTTTAAAGCAGCATGAGGTCTGGCTCGAATACACCTGGCAGGATCTCGAAGACGCTCGGGAGACTCACTACCGGCTCGGCGTCTGAGCCATGCCGCGCGTCGTAATCTCCGACAGCTCCCCACTTCGCTATCTGGTCCTGATCGGCCAGGCGGATGTCCTGCCGGCGCGCCGCTGGATTTCCCATCGACCCTCCTGGCTTCAGGTCATTGCCCTGACTGCCCGATCCGCTCCGGTATCGCTGGCTGATTTGGAATCTGGCGAACACGATGCAATTCTGCGGGCCCTACACCTGAAAGCGGACCTGGTGCTCATGGACGAACGGGAAGGAGTGGAAGAAGCCCGCCGCCTGGGTCTGATCGTAACCGGTACGCTCGAGGACCTGGATCGCGCTGCCGAACGCGGGTTGATCGAACTGGCCTCAGCCCTTGCACGGCTGCGTCAGACCGATTTCCGTATCGATCCGGCTCTGCTGGACCGGCTGTTGGCTGCTGATAGCCGGAGGAGGGCGAAATAGTTACCGCCAAGCTGAGTGGGACAGGCGGTTTCGCCCAATGCCACTTACTTAAGTGGAGCCAAAACATTTTCAACAACTTACGTCGTTGCAAAAATGTGGAGCACGTCTCCGGCCGGCTCGCGTTCTAGTGGCGAATCCCTAAAACACGGCCTTCGGCGAGCAGGTCGGGGACCTGCTCCACGCTGGCAAATCGGGCCTTACCACAAAGTAAGTGGCATTGGGCGGTTTCGCCTGTCGTTGTTTTTTTGGAGAACAGGCGAAACCGCGCAAAGTAAGTGGGCACAGTATGGCCACTACGCTTTCCCAGCCGACGCCCCGTGCACCCAGTCCGCCGGCACTTGTCCTTCGGGCAGCATTTCGCCCTTCTCCAGGTGCCTCACTCTGGTCGCAAAGCTAGCCGCGTGCGGATCGTGCGTCACCAACACGATTGTCTTGCCGAATTCCTTATTCAACCGGGACAGCAGCGTTAGCACATCCTGAGCCGAGGCCGCGTCCAGATTGCCCGTTGGCTCGTCCGCCAGAATCAGGTCCGGATCGGTGACAATCGCGCGCGCAATAGCGACGCGCTGTTCCTGACCGCCGGATAACTGCCGCGGCGCATGGTTCAGCCGGTCCCCCAGCCCCACTAACTGAAGCGCGGTGGTCGCGTGCTCCATGCGCTCTTTTTTCTTCAACGACGTCAGCTTCAACGGCAGCTCGACATTTTCGATCGCGCTCAACACCGGAATCAGATTGAACGACTGAAAGATAAATCCGATATGGATATTGCGCCAGTGTGCGATCGCCCGGTCGCTCAAAGCGCGCAGGTTGTGTCCCAGTACCAGGATCTCGCCCTCGGTCGGCCGGTCCATCGCCGCGATCAGATGCAGTAGGGTAGACTTGCCCGATCCGGAAGGCCCCATCAGGGCCACAAAATCGCCCTTTTGAATCTCGATGCGGACATTCTTCAGAGCGACTACATGAAACTCGTCTCGAATGTATTCCTTGCTCAGCCCACTTGTTTCAATTACGGTTTCAGGCATTCGGCCTCAACTTTGCTTGGGACGCACTCTTTGTCCGTCTTTCAGATCGGGCGGCGGATTCGAAAGCAGATCTTCGCCGCCGATTAAGCCGCTCTCGATCTGCACGCCTTGCGATGTCGTGCCCGCAACGGCAACCGTCCGGCGCACGGCCTTCCCCTCCACCACCACGAATACTGTATTTCCTTTCACCGCGGAAGCCGGCACGATGATCAGGGGTTTGGCTGCTGTGTTAGTCCCCGCCTGTTTAGCGTCAGAAACGAATGCCACCGTTGCGTTCATCTCGGGTCTGAGATAGCCATCCGGATTCAGCACTTTCACTTTCACCTGCACGGTCGCTTTTTGCCTGTTCGCTTCGGGCGAGATCTCCTGGATCATGCCTTTATATTTGCGGTCCGGATAAGCGTCGGTGGTTACGATCCCCTGTTGTGACGGGCCCAGCTTCGCGAAATCGTTCTGGTTGATGTCCAGCTCTACCTGCAGGTCGTTCAGGTCTGCAATCGAAACCACGTAACCCTTGGCGCCTTTGTCGCCGACAAAGCCGGTTGTCACGAACTCGCCCTTCTCTACATTGCGCTCGAGAATCGTGCCAGCAATGGGCGCGCGAATGATGGTGTTGTCCAGTTGAGTTTGCGCGTAGTCCAACGATCCTTTGGCCTGCTCGATTTGGGCGCGCATGGCATCGATCTGTTCCCGCCGCGGACCGATCTTCACCAACTCGTAGGCCTTGACCAGCGAATTAGTCTTGGCCGCTTGCGAGTCGGAGCGGGCCTGCGCGTCATCCAGCGCCTGTTTTGACAGCACTCCTTGCTGGACCAGCTGCTTCGTCCGGGTCAGAGACACCTGGGCATTCTCCAGGTCGGCGCGTGCCTGCTGCACGTCCGCGTTCGACTTGGCCACTTCTTCCGGTCTCGACCCGTTCTCCAATTCGGCGAGCCGCGCCTTTAGAGTATCGAGCTGACCCTTCGCCTCAAGCAGACGCGCGCGGTATTCATCGTCTTCCAATCGCACCAGCACCTGGCCTTTTTGAACTTTATCGCCTTTTTCAACCCCGATCCAGGCCACTTTGCCGACTACCTTCGCCGCCAACTCAATTTTATGCGCCGCGATAATGTACCCGGTTGCGTTCAAAATAACAGCCTGTTCTCCACCAGCGGATGAGACTCGCGGCGACCGCACCCGCACTATGTCGACTTCGGTGGCGGCGTTCAATTTACCGTAAATAAATCGCCCGGCGCCCAGCAGCACGAAGAGCAGTACACCGATCACGATCCAACGCGCCGCCCAGGAGGATGGCTCATCCATCCGCTTTCGAGAGCGATCGATCCTCAGACCTTTGAGTTCAGCTTCCACTGGCAAATTCAGATCTCCCGAAGGGCGGTCAGAATCTCTTTCTTCGCGGCCATCCTCGCCGGAAAAAACCCGCCGATCGCGCCCATGAATAACGCGAATAAAATCCCGCCGAGCATGATCTCCGGGCTCACGCGGAAGTTAAAAGCGATCTCGCTAAACGTGACGAAGCTCCCGATGCCTGTCGTGATGTTATTAAGCGGAAGAACCAGCAGGCATCCGAGCAAGCCGCCCAAAAACGACAGTAGCAACGATTCTACAAAAAAGCTGAAGAGTATTCCATTCCGCGAGAATCCGAGAACGCGTAGGGTGCCGATCTCGCGAGCCCGGCGCGCAACCGCTGCATACATGGTGTTCATGGCCGCGAAACTGCTGCCCACGGCCATAATGATCGAGATAAAGATCCCGAGGAATTGGAGCGGCGCCGCCGAGTTGGTCTGGGATTCATAGTAAGATTTCTCCGTCATGGCAGTCACGTTCAAGCGGCGATCGTCGTTCAATGAATTGATGAGCGCCGGCAAGGTGGCGGCATCGGTTGCGCGAATCAGAGCCGAGCTGAGGGCGTCTAATCTGTTGAAGTCCGAGCTGACCTGATTCAGGTCGCCCCACATCTCGCTATTCACGGCGGACTGCCCTCCGTCCATAATGCCCACGATCTCCCATTCGCCCCGCCCGAAACGCAGCTTCTTTCCCATCTGCGCGCCCGGATAGCGCTTCGCGATCGACTTGCCGATCACCACCTCCCGCTGCCCCGGACTAAACCACCGGCCCTGCTGTATTTTCAAATCGTCCCGCATTTTCACCCCCAACGGAAGCAGACCCCGAAGCGTGACATTCGTACCGGCGGGATTATCGATGCTGGGCAAATTGATCACGGTCACGATTTCGAGCGAGGCCATTGGCTCACCGTCCAGTTTTACAATCCCATCAACGGACTTCAAATCCTGGAACATTTCGCGGGTCATCCCGCTAGTCAATTCCGCATTCGCGCTCTTCCGCATCACCAGAATCTGTAGTGGATTGCCGGTGGATTGGAACGCTGTGCGCAATCCATTCACCAGCGCAAGCACCGACAGCAGCACCGCCACCGTGAGGGCGATTCCGAGCGCAGTCATAATGGTCGTCGTCTTGCGGACAACCAGGTTCCGTAAGTTATACGTAAGCGGAATGGCCATAGTTCATCCGGAATAGCGGAGAGAATCGAGAATCGATGTTCGCGATGCATTCCAGGCCGGTATTAGCGAGCTGACCACGCCGATAATGAGAGCGACTGACAGGCACAGGATTCCAACCACGGGCGTGATGCTGAGATTTCTCAAAGCCTGCACGAAGGCCGCCGCCGGGCCATGGCTCACGGCAAAGCACAGCGCCGCCGCTAGCAGGC
The DNA here is from genome assembly GCA_051000095.1 of Bryobacteraceae bacterium. GTDB lineage: Bacteria > Acidobacteriota > Terriglobia > Bryobacterales > Bryobacteraceae > JBBSHP01. The sequence goes on from JBPCOQ010000226.1 coordinate 11,640, forward strand.
ATCCCAGAAAGCCACCCACCAGCGAGATCACGGCGGATTCACCCAGGATCATGCCCAGAATCGCGCCCGGTGTGAATCCCAGAGTCTTCAAAATGCCAACCTCGCGAACCCGCTCGCGAACCGACATCGAGATGGTATTCGCCGAAACCAGCAGGATGGTAAAGGTCACCGCGCCGCAGATCAACATCAGAAACAGCTTCAGATTTCCGATGAACGAGGCAAAGCTTAGCTGAAAGGCCTTTTCGGATTCCGTCTTGGTCGGGAACTGCGAATTATCGAATGTATCGTCGACAGCCTTCGCGATGCGCGGCACGTCGCCGGCGCTATTCGCCTGTATCTGGAACGCTCCCACCATATCGGCCCGGCTACTCCCGGGGCCCAGAGCATCGCGCAGATAGTCGCGATTGAAGTACAGCGTGTCGTTATCTTCCGGATCGTGATAGATGCCCACCACTTTCAGCTCGAGCGTCACGGGGAAGATGTCGCCTACGAGAGTAATGCGATCTCCGATTTTGAAATTGAGCTTCCTAGCGAGCGAATCGGTGACGATGCAGCCCGTGCGCTCACGCTGGAACGCGAGCTTCTGGTCCTCGGGTATCTCGAACTCGGGACGAAGCTTGAAGATCCGGCCGGGCTCCGCGCCAAAACGAGCGAAGAAATTCCGGGTATCGCGGGCGTCCTTGTAGGTCCCGCCGAACCACTGCCACACCATCACTTCCTTCACGCCGGGAATCCGCTCGATCTTCTGCCGGTGGGAGATCGGCAGCGCTTGCGTGAGCGAGACCCGGTGACGGGAAACCAGGCGCAAGGCCTGCGAAGGCGTGGGGTCCCCGAGAAACATCGCGCGATACATGGCAAACAGCACGCCCAGAATGCAGAGCGATACCGCCATGCTGCCAATCGTGAGAATACTTCGGCGCTTATTGCGCAGAGCGTTCTTGACCATCAAAGAGAGATAACGAAACATACAAGGGTTCCGTACTAGGTTAGCGCAATGCGGTCGCGGCCGAGCTCTCCCACTCCCGCGCGGGGCAGATCGAAGCCCTCCTCCAATACGCCGGCATCGCCACTCCGCTCCAGTCCGATATCGGCCAGTGCTTCGTCAGCCTGCCACTCAAAACCGAAGCTCGCCTGGGTGTTTCCCTGCCCGGCGGCCGAGCAAAGACCGGATTGAAAGCATCAGGGGTCTTGGTCTCAGTGCAACACAGGCAAGAGAATGCCTGTGCCACTCGGTGGTTTAAATGCGTTTCGGCAGAATCTTTGCCACGTCGCGGTGAGCATGCAGGATAGCGACGATTTGCAGAGGCTTCGTTTTGGGGCGGTAGACAATCAGGTACGAATACACGGATAGAAAACGCGCTTCGGCTGAAGTGAGGTCCTGCCGCCAATGTCCTGTAATCGGAAATTCCGCCAGATAAAGGAACTTGCCGCGGATGACGGATTCCGCTTCATTCCGGCTGAGCTTTCAGCCGTTCAAGATAGGCGTCAAGCTCGCCTTCGGGAATACCCTCGCCGCGTTCTAGTTCTTCAAGGCCCGTGCGAATCTTCGCGTCATTCGCCTGCCGGTTGGCCGTCAACCATTCGTCCTGCTCGTGCAACACATCCAGGGCACGGTCAATCACGTCATCCGGGCTGTGATAAGCGCCGGAGCGCAACGCTTCCGTAATGCGGTGTTCCTGTTCGGGCTTCAGTTGAATCGTCATGCGATTTCAGCGTAGGGGTTGCCGTGGCTCCTGTCAACAGGCCGGTTTCGATTTGTCCGTTTAGTTCTGTCACGCGCGTGAACGTACTTTTTCCTCGCGGACACTGTGATCGCAAAACAGCGTCCGCGGGAGCCTTCCTCTCGCTGCAATCTCTTGATTCCAAAGTATCCACACACCAGGAAAGGCCGATGAACAAAATACGCAAACTCCCGTCCACCATTCGTCCGCCCTCTGGCCCGGCACCCGTTGAGTGATCCTCGGGGATATGAAAGACCCTGTGTCCCGCCGCAATTTCATAAAGAGCGCCGCCATTCTCGCGGGCCCTGCGGTGCTGCCGGCCTTGGGCGCGAACGACAAGATCCGCATCGGCTGAATCGGGGTTGGTAGCCGCGGCTCTTTACCTGATTGATCGCATGCAGGCGGGAGCGCAAGCCTAGTGGAGGTGACGGCGATGTGCGATACCTTCACGGAGCGATTGAGCGCCGGGAAAGACAAGGTCCAGACGCTCTGGCACAATGCCCCGAAAACTTACGAGGACCGAAGCAATTCTCTTTACCAGCTCGCCTTTGGCATATCGACGCCGAGCATCTTGTAGTTCCCCATGGGTTGGACTATTTCGGGGTAGATGGGTACCTGGGCGTGACCCCGATTAGTTTCCAGCCTTCCAGTTCTCCAGCCGCAAGCCCTCCACCCTGCTGAATTCCCGCAGGTTGGAAGTAATCAACGCCGCCTTCCGGCTGACCGCGATTCCGGCAATCAGCGTATCAAGAGGACCCATGCCGATTCCTTTTGCTTCTAACTCGAATCGAATGCGGGCCGCGGTCCTGGCGGCATCGGCATCGAAGGGAATGTGTTCGATATTCATGAGCAAATCCGCAACGGTTTTTTTCCGGCCCGCGCCTGCCCGGGATTTGAGGGTTCCGAATTCGATTTCGTACAGAACGATCGCGGGGATGGCGATTTCGGACGATTTTGCCGCCTGAAGACTGGCAATGACGGAAGCGTTCCCCTTTAAATAGTCGATGATGGTGTTCGAATCGAGAAGTTTCAAAGGGAATCCCTTGGAGTATCGATTGCGCCGCCGGCCCGAAGCTCTTCTAAATCGGGGAAATCGGGAAGCACCCCCGCAGCTTTCAGAACCGCGTCCGGCCACTGGCTGGCGACGGTCCTGGCGACCTTGAGCGCGATCCATTTGTTGATGGAGAGGCCTTCTTTTTTCGCAGCGGCTCGAACGTTTTTTTCCACGTCATCGGCCAGGTAAATGGTAAGGTGAGGCATCGGTACCGTATACTGTATCATATATGCGATAAATCGGCCTTTCCAGCAAGCGCCAGTGGCGCGATCGCTTCTCGTGCCTGAGCACCTTGTGAACGGGCTGACCCTTTGCACCGTATTCTGTAGCCCCTTCTGTTGCGGGTTCCGGTCGAGAAATGGGAGCGAGATGAACTTGGATCAGCCTGACGACAGCCGGCCGGACGAGCCGTAGGCCGAGTTTCCGGCAGATGGTAGCGCGGTGGTTTTCGACGGTGCGGTAGTGAACAAAATCGGCGGCCATCTGGCCCGCCGTCTGGTGAGTTATCCTCAGGGATATGAAAGACCCTGTATCCCGCCGCAATTTCATAAAGAGCGCCGCCATCCTAGCGGGCCCTGCCGTGCTGCCGGCGTTGGGCGCTAACGACAAGATCCGCATCGGCTGGATCGGGGTTGGTAGCCGCGGCTCTTACCTGATCGATCGCATGCAGGCCGGGAGCGCAAGCTTAGTGGAGGTGACCGCCGTCTGCGATACCTTCACGGAGCGGTTGAGCGCCGGAAAGGACAAGATCCAGACGCTCTGGCACAATGCGCCGAAGACTTACGAGGACTACCTGGAGCTCTTGCAGGACCCCAACATCGACGCGGTCGTGATCGCCACGCCCGAGCATCTGCATTATCCGATGTTCATGGCGGCCCTCAAGGCGAATAAGAACATCTACGTTGAGAAGCCCCTCGCGCACACCATTGAGCAAGGCAAGGAGATGGCCGCCGCCGCCGAAAAATCGGGCAAGGTGATTCAGGTCGGCACGCAAAATCGAAGCAATTCTCTCTACCAGCGAGCCAAGGAAATGGTGGATCAGGGAATGATTGGCGATGTGCATTACGCGCGCGCGTTCTGGTATCGTAACTCGCTATCCGACAATCCTGCGTGGCGGTATAAAATTCCCCCGGATGCCAATCCGCAGAATACGGATTGGCCGAAATTTCTCGGTCCCGCGCCCGAACGGCCCTTCGATCTACAGCGCTATTATCAGTGGCGGCTGTATTGGGATTATTCGGGCGGCATTTCCACAGACCTGCTGGTTCATCAGACTGACATCTCGAATTTTGTTTGCGGCAAGAAGGTTCCCAGTTCCTGTATGGCGTCCGGCGGAATCTACCGGTGGATTAATGACGATCGCGACGTGCCCGATACTTTCAGCGCGATTTACGAATACCCCAACCGCTTCCACATCAACTACAGTTGCTATTTCGGCAACGATCATTATGGCTACGGCGAGAACTTCATGGGGAATGAAGGCACCATTGAAGTGCTGAATCGCCAGCAACTGCACTTCTATCCCGAGAAGTTCGGCGGCAAGCCGCCGGCCGCGGTGGCTGCCCGGAAGGAAGTGCATCTGGACCTGCCGGGCAACGACAACAAAGCCGTAGAGGCTCACCTGCACAACTGGGTTGAGGCGATGAGAGGCAATGGTAAAGTGATCGCTCCGCCGGAGATTGGCCAGCAGGCCGCGATCTCTGGCCACATGGCAACGCTATCGTTCCGTAACGGGAAGAAGATCCTGTGGGACGACCAGGCCGAACAATACCATTTCGTGTAGGACAAGCTCTTCAGAAACCCAGGGCTAAGTGGTTGATTCGAGGGCAGGCATTCAGCCCGCGCTTTAGAAGGCGGGCTGAAGCCCACCCCACTCACAGGTTTCCGATACTTGTGACGGCGCCCGTCGCTCCCGCTAAAGCATGTCCCACATATAATAAAGGTATATGAAGTTCTTCAGTTGTTTGCTGCTAGCCGGTAGTCTGTCTTATGCCTTTGACCTTCGCGTGGTCGAGGAAATTGTCGCCAAAGTCAACGGCGACATTGTCACCAAGGGCGAGCTCGAAAAAACGCGCCAGGACATGGAAGCCGCGGCGAGACAGCAGGGCGCTAACCCCGCGACTCTACAGAAAGAAATCGCGGACCGTGAGAAGGATGGGCTGCGCGATCGCATTGACCAGTTGCTGTTGGTGCAAAAGGGCAAGGACCTCAATATAAACGTAGACAGTGAGGTCACTAAGTACGTCGCGAATCTTCAATCCGAAGCGAAGATTGCAGACCCCGAGAAGTTCCAGGAATACGTTCACCAGCAGACCGGCGTGCCGTTTGAAGATTGGAAGTCGGAGATGAAAAACTCGATGCTGACGCAGCGGGTGATTCGCCAGGAAGTCGGCGGCAAGATGAACATCAAGCACGAAGAGGTGCAGAAGTATTACGACGAGCACAAGGCTGAGTACGTACGGGAAGAGCGAGCTTTCCTGCGCGAGATTTTGGTTTCGACAGAAGGCAAAGACGCTGCCGGCGTTGCCGCAGCGGAGAAAAAGGCGAAGGATCTGTACGATCGGGCCAAGAAAGGCGAGAAGTTTCCCGAACTGGCGCGCGATAACTCAGACGCCGTAACGGCGAAGAACTATGGTGAGCTGCCGGCCTTCAAAAAAGGCGAGATGAACCCCCTCATTGAAGCCCAGGTCTGGAATCAACCCAAAGGTTTTGTGACGCCCCCCATGCGCGTCGACAACGGCTTCATCATCTTTAAGGTGGAAGAGCATCAGAAACAAGGACAGGCGGAACTGGCCGACGTCGAGAACGAAATTATGGACAAGCTGTTCTCGCCGAGAATGCAACCCGCGCTTCGCGAGTATCTGACCAAGTTGCGCGAGACTGCTTTCCTCGAGATCAAACCCGGTTACGTGGATACGGGCGCGGCGCGCGGGAAGAACACCGCGTGGACCGATCCAGCCACGTTGAAGCCCGAGACTGTTACCAAGGCCGAAGTCGCCAATAAGAGCCATCGCAAGAAGCTATTGTGGGCAGTGCCGATTCCTGGTACTCAAACCAAAGACAAAAGCTCGTCATCCAAATAACGCATGAAGTCGCCGTACGTCTGCGACCTGCAACCGAATCAGGTCATCACATCGATATTTCTGGTCCACGTCAAGGACATCCGCCAAAAAAAGAGCGGTGAGCCGTACCTGTCGCTGTTGCTCGGCGATCGAACTGGCGAGCTGGAAGCGAAGATGTGGGACAACGTCATCGAGGTGCTCGAAAGCTTCAACCGCGACGACTTCATCAAGGTCAAAGGTTTGCTGCAGATCTATCAGCATCGTCCGCAGCTCACCATTCACAAGATGGTGAAGGTTCTCGATTCGGATGTGGACTTTGCCGATTACTTCCCCTGCTCCGAACGGAATGCCGATGAGATGTTCGCGGAGCTTCGCGGGATCATAGCCGGTATTGGAAACATCCACCTGCGCCAGTTGCTGGATTGCTTCATGGATGATCAGGCGATCGCCCGAATGTACCGGATCGCGCCAGCGGCCAAGAGCGTTCATCACGCGTTCCTGAGCGGCCTGATCGAGCACGTGCTGTCAATGTGCCGCCTGGCCAAGCTGATGGCGGCGCACTACAAGAACATCGACCTCGACCTGCTGCTTGCGGGAGCCATCCTGCACGATATTGGCAAGCTAGCCGAGCTCACATACGACCGGAGCTTTGGGTACAGCGTCGAAGGGCAGCTTCTCGGCCACATCGTGATCGGGCTCCGGATGCTGGGCGAGCGGCTGCAGCGCTTTCCCGATTTCCCGCCGCGGCTTCGAGTAATGCTGGAACACATGATCGTCAGTCATCATGGTGAGCTCGAGTATGGATCGCCCAAGGTGCCGCTGTTTCCGGAGGCGTTGCTGCTGCATCATCTGGACAATCTGGATTCGAAGATGGAGTGCATGCGCGCTACCATCGCGCGGGACCGGCATGCGGATGGTTGCTGGACAGCGTACAACCCGTCGCTGGAGCGTGCGGTATTGAAGAAGCTGCGTTATCTCGATGACCAAGCCCCGGAAGCTGCGCCCGCGCCTACGCCGCCTCCAGCACCCAAGCCCGAAAAATCGATGTCACTATTCGGCGAGAAGCTACAACAGGTCTGGCAGAAGTAACCGGGTACTCCGGCGAACTGTGGACCTGTGCCGCGCCGCCGCGCGTTTTCGCCACCACATCATATATCCGGTTACGGTCTGAATTAAAACAGCTAAACCCGCCAGGAACGCAAGAATGCGCGTGGGAGTTCCGTAGAGTCCGCCGACGTGAATCTCACGATTGACGATTGGAATCTTGCTGCCGGTGGGCGCGGTTCTTGAATCCAGGCGCGACAGCACCGCGCCGCTGTACTGGTCCACTACGACCCAGCTTCGTCCCGGGACGGTTGAGTCTCCCGGGAATTTCAGCTCGATTACCCAGGAGCCGTTCCTGGTTTTCGGAGGAATGATCCGGGCCAGCCGTGCGCCTGGAAGCTGTATTTGGGCGGTGGCGACGGCGTCATCGATTCCGATCGCCGAAGCCCGCGGCTTCGAAATCAAGTCACGCGTCATTCGGGGTGAGCCAGTCGCGGTATCGAAATACGGTTGCAGAAAGTCTCCGTAGCCCTTTAGCAGACCGGTGACGGCGAGAATGCAGATAAAGGCCGAGGAGAAGAACCCGGCCGCGTGGTGAAGGTCGAGAGTGATCTTTCGCGAAGAAGCGTTCAGCTTCACCGTGGTTCGTTTCAAGGGCCACCATAAATACAGGCCAGAAAGGCTCTGGAGCAGAAGCAGGAAGGTCGTGATATTTACGATGGTTGCCCCGACTTTACCCGCTGACAACTCCCGGTGCACATGCCGGAGGTGGAAAGAAGGCGGCTCGCCGGTTCGGGAGCCAGTAATCTTTCCGGTGTACGGATCTACAAATACGCGCCGGCCGCTTAGTCTGGCCATTACGGAAATGCCAGGTTCGCCGATATTGATTTCAGTGACCTTTTGGCCAGGGTAGGCAGCATTCACGTGTTCCATGATCTTTGTGAATGGCACCGGATTGCCCTTCGGCTCGACATAGGAGACCTTGGGGTCGAGCCAGTGATCCATCCGCAGCTCTAATACGAGTAAACATCCGGTGACGGCGATGACGATCAGGATCAAGCCGGTGACTAACGCCGAATAGAGATGAATATTGTAGATGTTCTTACGCACGGACTCACCAAATCAACTTTAAGCCGAACTGAATCTGCCGCGACGTCGTGGCCGTATTTGTGATCTGGCCGCCGGTCGGAACAACGGCGCCAGTCTGATTGAAAATGGCGACGTTCGCCCGTACGGGATCCGAGAAGTTGGTGTGATTCAGGACATTGAATAACTCGCCCCGGAATTGAACGTTCCATCGTTCCCGAAATTTGATATTACGAACCAATGATGTGTCTACATTGAAAAGATTCGGTCCAGGGAGAATGTTGCGGCCTGCGTTACCAAGCCGCGTAGAAGGCGCCGGGAAAGCAAAACATTCGATTTTGATGTAGTGCGTGCTCCCGGGGTTGACCGCCGAGGAACAGCCCGGCGTGTTGAGCCGGTCCGGAAAGTCGAAAACAACCGCGCTGTTCAAGCCCAGCGCATCGCCGCCGATTCCGACGGATAACGGCAGCCCGGAGCTGGCCTGGAAGATGCCGCCCCACTGCCAGCCGCCGGCGATGGCATGAATAAGGCGCAAGGACTTCGATGGAGACGGAAGCTCCCACGTATAGTTGGCCACGAAGTTGTGACGCACGTCGAAATCCGACAACGCGCGAGTCAGCCTGGTATCAAAGAAAGGCAGGTCAATGATCGAATTCATAAAGGTGTCGCCCGTGATGGATGCCGAGCTGGTATCGATACTCTTAGCGAACGTGTACGACGCCTGAACCTGCAACCCGTGGCTCACCCGCTTCACTAGTTTGGCGTTGAGCCCGTGGTAAAAGGAGGTCCCCTGCCACAGGACGGCAGTGATCTGGCCCGCCAGCGGGTCGAGCAAAGTTCCGCTTCCACGCGGCGCCGGCCATACATACCCGGCCGCGGTCCGTTGGGGCTGCACGGTATTGATATCTTCAACGTGAAAAGGTTGGTGGACGCCTCGCGAGCCGACATAGCCAACGAGTAAGGTCAGATCCTTCACGAGTTCCCGCTGAATGTTGAAATTCCATTGCATGACATAATCGCGACGCGGATTGTGCTCGATGTAGCCGTAGCGCAGATTGGCCGGCGAGAGCAACGACACCGCCGCGGTGGGGAAAGAGTTTACCGGTAGATTGGATGCACTCCCCTGGGCGTAAAAAGGCGCGGACTGCAATGTGTTTAGCTCGAAGAGATAGGGCAGAGGCAATACGTCAAAGATGCCGAAAGCCCCGCGAACGGACGTTCTACCGCTACGAAATGGATCCCAGGCAAATCCGATCCGAGGCTCGAAGTTTAATAACGTCGGATTTTTGAAATAGGGCGATCCGAGTCGCGTCTGGACGCCGCTCAGGTTCACCAGATTCGACAAGCGGTCATGCGCCTCCGTTGGAACGGTGGACATCTCGTATCGCAATCCAATATTGACCGTCAGGTTCGGCTTTAGGCGCCAGTCGTCTTCGAAGTAGGTTCCAAAGATAAGCTGGCGAATGCTCCGTGTAGTGGAAGAGTTTCCAACCGGGCCCTTGAATGAGGTCGGCTTATTAGCCAGGAATGCCGAAATAGATCCGAAAGCGTAATTGCCTTGCTGCGCGCCCGCGCCTTGTTCGTTGGACTGGATCGCTTCGAAGGCAACGCCAAACTTCATCGCATGGGCGCCCTTGGTAACAAACGCGTCATCGTAAAGCTGCCCCGAGTTATAGTGATAATCGAATTCCCCAATTGCGCCTAGCCCACCCTGGAAGTTCGCAAGGCCCGTAACCGTGATTTGTCCCACCACCTGACCCGGATAAAATCCGAGCGATGTATCGGCCGCAAGCGGATTCAAAGCCTTTAAACCTTGTGGCGCTTCGGCCACAGAGCGGTTAAACCCGATCCGGAACGTATTCAAAACGGTTGCGCTGAAAATATGGGTTTCCGCGAGCGTCGCTACCTGACGAACCGTTTTGGCCCCCAGAATCGTGTTGTCGAAGTTGTCCGGCCCCATCGTCTGGCCGTTGTCGAATAAGTAAGTCGCCGCGAGGCTGTTTTTCTGGTTGAGTACGTGATCAAGCTTGGTTGTAAAGTAGTCTTCGTTCGTTATCTGGTTTCCCGCGAAACTGAATAGACCGGAATCGCCGGTAATAACACCGTTCGGGATCGGATAAAGTCCCAGAAAAGGCAGTACGCTTGCGCTGATAACCACGTTTCCGGACACAAGGCGGCCGAGCCGCGCATTTGGGGATAAAACATTGTTGACCAGGGTAACGCCCAGCCCCTGCCGCAGTCCTTCATAGTTGCCGAAAACGAAGGTGTGGTCCTTGACGATCGGACCTCCGGCGGACACCCCGAACTGGTTTCGCTTAAATGATGGCACGGTCGAGCCGTCGAAAAAGTTCCGCGCATCTAAGGCGCTATTGCGGAAGAACTCATAGCCAGAACCGTGAAAAGCGTTGGTACCAGACCGGGTGATCGAATTGATCACCCCTCCCGAGCTACGGCCGTAATCCGCCGTTGCGTTGCTCGTGACCACTGAAAATTCCTGGACGGAGTCGACGCCCAATACGACGCCGAGAACACTGCCCGGCGCGCTGTTGGCATAGTCGTTGATGCTGATGCCATCCAAGCGGTAATTATTCTGCTGTGGCCGGTTTCCGCCAATCGATAGGCTATTGCCCAGTCCGCGATTTTGTCTCGTATTGGTGATCGCGAGCCCCGGTTGGGTGCGCACCGCCGATACGCCGGGCTCGAGAGTGGCAAGCGAGCTCCAATCGCGGGCATTCAGCGGCAACTCCCGGATCTCCCGGCCATCCACGGTAGCGCTGAGGGCCGAAGAAGCGAGCTCGATGCCGGACGGAGTCGCGGTCACGTCTACTTGCTCGGTGGCCGTGCCCACCCGCATGGCGAGATTGACAGTTTGCTGAGCGCCGACGGTCAGCGTGATGTCTTTCGCTATTTCTGTTGAGAAACCCGCTGCCACAGCCTTTACCTGGTATGGACCGGCCGCCAGGTTGGGTGCGGAGTAGAAGCCTTCGGAATTAGTAGCAACTTCGCGAGTGACACCCGTCGCCAGATTCAGGATTGAAATCCGGACGTTCGGAATCACTGCGGCCGCCGGGTCCGTCGCAGTCCCCTGAATCATCCCACCGGTTACCTGAGAAAACGCCTGGCTTGAAAGCAGGGCGAACACAATGACGAAAAACTCAACTCTTCGAGGCATGGCCGACGTGATCTCCTTGGACGCCACTACCTGGAGTGCGGCTTCTCCATCGTAGGGATCGATCCTACCACGAAGAAGATAAATCCACGATTAACAACTGTGAACGTATTGCTTTACCCGACCGGGGTCAGCCGTTCCACAAACCGGCGAAAACCTCAGGGGCCATGTTCACATCGCGCAGAATTCCGTGCAATGCAAACCAACACAGGCAAGAATGCCCAATGTCACTTACTTTGTGAGATCCGACTTATTTTCAGCAACTTGGGAATTTCCAGAGTGGAGCAGGCGGTTTCGCCTGCCCGTGTTTTTTTGGAGAACAGGCGAAACCGCCTATTCCACTCTGCCTTTCAGAATCAATGACTTCCGGCGATGCAGAAAGGTAAGTGACATTGGGCAGGAATGCCTGTGCCACTACCACAGGCGGGCGAGTTGCGCTTGGGCGATTCGCGGTGGGAGCGGCAAATAGGCACCCTCGGCAAGCACTTCGTCTTGGCCCGGCTGGCTTAGGATGTAGCGCAGAAACTCTTTCACTTTCGGTTCGATTGCCTTCCCAGGCGGCCGGTTCAGGAACACATATACGACTCGGGTAAGCGGATAACTTCGGTTACGGACGTTCTCTTTCGTCGGCTCAATGAATGGGCCGCCGTCTTGTAGACCCAGCGCAACTGTCTTCACCTCGGGGCGGGCGTAGTGCGCGTTTGAGATGGCAATTCCATACCGGTCTTTGGAAAGTGCATCCAGGATCAACTGGCCGGCATCGACGCGCTTACCGCCGGGCGCCGATCCGTTCGCGAAGCCTTTCACGCCGCAACTCCAGTTCCTGCTTCCCTTCATTACAATGTCACTGAAGAACAAAGCACCCGCGTTGTCGAATTTAAATCCGTATCCGTTGACGGCCTTGTGCGCCCACTCACCTTTCAAGCCGAGATCACCCCAGGTACGTAGATGCTCCGCTCCGAAAATGCCGTCGAGTTGCACCAGGGTCAGTTTGGTGATCGGATTCTCTCTGTGAACAAAGATCTCCAGCGAATCCGATTTAGTGGGAACATCGAAACTCCCGGTGGCTACTTCAATGGCTGTGGGCTTATAGCCGAGGACCTGTTCAAAAGCCAAAGTCTCGGCCGGCCAAATTTAGCGGCTTAGCGCCAAATCGGCCACGCCGGTGTAAATGCCCGCGATGGCCGACACTGCCCCGTTCATGTGGTTTTCAAATCGAACAGCCGGGTGAGATCGGGAGAAGCCCTTCTGCCAGTTACCCATGAGCTCGACCATCTGGGCGCTGCCCCAAACGCGCATGGTCCGCGGTTGCGCGCACATCGAGCCGCTCGCAGCAAGCGCGAGAAGGATTAAATTCCGGGCGCCGATCACTTCAACTTAGCCAGTTCCTCTTTGTCCATGGCAAGTGGAAGCGGAAGGAAAATTCCTTCCTTCACCACATCGTCCTGGCCTGCCTTGCTCAAGACAAACTTGAGGAATTCGGCTACCTTCGGATCTAGCGACTTACCAGGTGCCTTGTTTACATATATGTAAATAACCCGGCTGAGCGGGTATTTCTGCGCGAGGACTTCTTCAAAGGTCCCTTTGTAGTACGGTCCGTTTTCGTTCTCTGCCAACGCAACCGCCTTGACGCCCGGCATCACATTCCCGAATCCCGCATAGCCAATCGCATACGGATCTTTGGCAACGCCCTGATTTACCGCATCCAGGGCGGCAAGCGATCCCACGGTGGTCCGCTCTTCAATTCCGCTCTTCCACTCGCCGCCATTCAGCACGCGATTTTCGAGAAAATGAGCAATTCCGTTCGGCCGGATCAGCCCCCAGAGATGGACCGGCTTGTCAGCCCACTCTCCTGTCGCTCCCACGTCGCCCCACTTCGTAACTTCTTTATAGCCACGCTTCCGGGCTGTCGAAAACATCGCGTCAAGCTGGGCGAAATCGAGTTTGGCAATCGGATTCTTCTGGTTTACGAAGAACGCGATCGCATGGGTTTTTCCGGGAGTGCGATAACTTCCTCCGGCCACCCGGACGGCGAAGGGCTTGTATCCGAACTTCTTCTCGAATTCCTGTTCTTCAGCGGGGAGCATCTCGCGCGCAACCGGCCCCAAGTCCGCTTTCCCGCTCGACAGCGCGGGTCCGGCGGTGCCAGAAGCTTTGGCTTCCATGTCGATCCTCACATCCGGATAGAGCTTCTGGAAATCCTCGATCCAGTACTTCATCACGGTCTCCATGGTATCGGCGCCTACGCTTTGAAGATGTCCGGAAAGCGATGCAACGGGCTTGTAAGCCGGAATCCCCGGGACTGGCTTCGCGTGATTTATTTCTTTGAATTCGCCTTTCACCGCGTGCTGGGCTTGGCTCGCGAAGGGCAGCAATACAGCCGTAATCAGAATCAGTGTACGTATTGGCATAGTTAGTTCACGGAGTAAGTCAATACCTTGGCTCCTGTTTTGCCCTCTCCTGGCGAAACGGACACGTACAACCGGGTACTATCAGGCGAGAGCACAGCGGTCTTCGCGCCTGGAGCGCTCGTAATGGGCGGCAGCGCCTTAAAATGGTTGGCGTCCACCTCATCGAAAACATAGATTTTTCCTTCGCCCGCCGTCACGTAGACCCTGTGATGTGCCTTGTCGAAGATCGTTTCGTCCGCTCGCGCGCCGGCCGGAAAACTGGCCACGGAATGTCCGTTCGTACTGTCCAGGACGACCAGTGTTCCGGGATCGCGGCACACCACGAACAGTCTCTGATTCGCCTCATCAAAGGCGATCGGGGCGTTTTGCTTGGCTTCCGCGATGTTCCATTGGGCCGTTATCTTTCCAGTGCCGCGGTCGATGACGGCCAGATAATTCTTGTCGGTCACGTTGACAAATAACCGAGGTCCGGATTCTTCGAGAGCCATGGCTTCCACATGCGTGGCGGCGATCGGAATTTCCTTCAGGACTTTCGCCGATTTTGTGTCAATTTCGGTGATGGCCGAATTCGGCAGCGGAACATCCTTCCCGCCCGTGACCGCGTACAGAAGGTGATGCTTGCGATCCACGCCGATTGAATCCGCTCCCGGCATGGTGGCGATGGACTTCTTGACGGCGAAGGTGTTGCTGTCGAGCACCTGCACCGCTTTCGACCCATCGGCTAAATACAGTTCAGACTGGTCCGGCAGATACAGAATACTGTGCGGGGTCTTGAATCCCTTAACCGTTCGCAGCAGCTTGCCGGTCTTGAGATCGATCACGCGCAAGGTTCCGTTATCCTCGGCGCAGACGAACAATCTCTGCCCCGCTGTATCGATGGCGAGGTGATCGAGATCGCCTTCGATGCCGGGAAGGCCGGTGGTTCGGACGAGATCTAGAACCGCGCCTACGCTACTTTGCGCGCAACAGAAAGCCAGAGTTGGAACGAGGAGGATGCTGAGAAACCACTGGGCAGGCTGAATGCCTGCCCCACTCAGGAACGGCCGCTTCATGTTATTGCGCGGGCTCGTTCAGCTTATCCGCCGAAGGAATCTGTTTTTCAATTTCAGCCCGGATTGTCTCGGCCTTCTTATGCAATGCTTCCTGGTCGTCGCCAGGTTTGTACTTGTAGACCACCGCGATCGCGCCAATGGTCTTTTTGGAACTGTCGTGCAAGCGCATCTCTACCTCGAACTGAGGTTTCGTTTTGTTGACCTCGAGGTTCGCTTTTCCTGTTTTGATACAACGCAGGTCGTCTTCGTCCGCCTTCTTTCCGTAGCGTCCAATGTTGGAAGCGACGATCGGGTAATCGGACGCGTCGTTGTTTACCACGTGAAAGACCAGGATGACGATTTCCGGATGTTTGGCAATTTCTTGATCCACCAACTTCTGTCCGTAAGTGTTGGGCTTGACGTCGGTGGTCTGAGCCAAAAGGGGCAGGGCGGCTGCCATCGCGAGTGAAAGCATTGAAAGACGTGTCATTTGTTTCTCCGTGTGAGAATGTATCAGATCAAGATGAACGGACGATTAACGGTGACGCGGGCACGTTGAACTCACGTCCAGCGGTAACCGTCCTGCGAGTAAAGAACACCGCCACCAGGCCCATAGCCGCCGCGAAAGACAACCAGAGTCCGGGAATGGCCCGGTTGCCAGTCGCATGGATCAGGTAAGTGCAAAGGGCGGGCGTCGAGCCGCCAAAGATGGCCGTAGCCAGACTGTAGGCGATGGAGAATCCCGACGCTCGTACTTTCGCGGGAATCAGCTCCGTGAGGAACACGACCATGGCGCCGTTGTAGCTGGCATAGATGAAGGACAGCCACAGCTCCACAGTCAAAAGCCGGACAAACGAAGGAGCGCTTACCAGCCATAACAGCGATGGATACGCCGTGAGCAGCGCCAGAACGGTGCAGGCGATCAGCAGCGGGCGGCGTCCAACACGGTCGGACAGCGCGCCCATGATCGGCAGCCAGATAAGATTGGAGACTCCCACGCACAGCGTGACAATCAGACTGGTCTTACTCGCCAGATGAAGGACCGATTGGCCAAAGGTCGGCGTGTAAGCCGTAATCATGTAGAACGAGACCGTCGTCATGGTGACTAACATCATGCCCAGCAGTACGATGCTCCAATTGCTTGCAAGCGAGCTTAGAATCTCAGAGACGGTAGGATGGACTTTGCGCGCCAGGAATTCTTCCGTCTCCGTCAGCGATCGCCGGATGATAAATAGAAACGGAATGATCAGGCAGCCGATCAACAGCGGAACGCGCCATCCCCAATCGGACATCTGTTGTGGAGTCAGCATGGAAGTCAGAGCCACGCCGAGCAGCGCCGCGAAGACCACGGCGCATTGCTGGCTGGCGGACTGCCAACTGACGTAGAAGCCTTTGTGGCCCGGAGTGGCAATCTCGGATAAGTACACCGACACTCCGCCCAACTCAACTCCCGCCGAAAAGCCCTGGAGCAATCGTCCCAGCACAACCAGCAGAGGCGCGAGGAAGCCGATGGTGACGTAACCGGGCACGCAAGCGATCGAGATTGTGCCGAAAGACATCAATGCCAGCGTGAGAATGAGTCCGCGGCGCCGTCCATGGCGGTCGATGTAAGCGCCCAGAATCAGCGCGCCGATGGGGCGCATGAGAAACCCGACGCTGAAGGTAGCCAGAGAAAGCATCAACGATGCAAACTCGCTGTTCTTTGGAAAAAAGGTTTTGCCGATGGCCGCCGCGTAGTAGCCGAAGACCATGAAATCGTACATTTCGAGGAAATTCCCGCTGGCTACGCGGATCACCGCCTTGATCTTTGCTGCACGGCCGGTTTGTGTCACTGGATCTCCGTGGGGCATGCCTGTCCCGGCAAATGTCAGGAAAACTTACGGTAACATTTGGTAGATGAATTCTCGATTAACGGACCGCTTGCGGGCAAAGACGGCCTTCGGTCGCGCGGCAGGTGACGAGATCACCTGCCCCACGAGGCGAGGCTGAAGGCCTGTACCGCTTACTTGCCGGCCACGAGAATCGTGAAGCTATCCGGGACTAACTGTCCACGGCCTCGTCCTCCGGCCGGTGGCGGGGTGAACTCAGCGGCGATCAGCAAAATGTGGTTTGTCTTGCTATCGATGGTCATCGTTTTAGCGCGCTGCATCGTTTTCAGATCTTGTTCCACCACAAAACTCGCTGGGCTGTTTTCCTTGACCACAGTCAGCGTGCCGTCGCCCTGGGAGCTGAATGCCTCCATCGTGCTGGGGTTGAATCCGGCGCCATCGGTGCCGCTGCCGACCGGCAGGGTGTCGATGATTGTGCCGTCCGCGGCATTCAGGATCACCATCGTTTGAGGCTTGCGGCAACTGGCGAACAGAATATTGTTTTTCACATCCAGCGCCAGCCCGGCGCACGTGCCACCCTTCCCGGCGAGATCGTAATGCGTCGTAACCATGAGTGTCTTGGCATCCACGACAGCAATGTTGTCTTTATCTTCGATATCGACGTACACGTGGCCTTTGCCGTCGGCCACGGCCTGCTCCGGCGCTCCTCCGAGGTCGATGGTGCCAACCACGGATCCATCTTTGGCGTCGATCACTGTCGCGTTCGGCGCGCTGTGACTGAAAATGTAGACTCGCTCGTTAAACGGGTCGAAGAGAATGCCGTCCGGATTGCCCTGCACATCAATCGTCTTGATTAGCGCAAGAGTCTTGGTGTCCCACATCGCGACGGGTTTACTGGAGGCGAAGCCGTGGTTCGACTTGGGATCGACAGCAGCTCCGTGTCCGCTGGTCTTTGGGATTTCCCCAACCGGTTCGAGCGTGTCCAGGTTGAACACCGTGATTCGCGGAGTTGGACCGGTACGCGGAATATACAAGCGCCGCCCGGCCGAGTCCGCATAAACGTAGTCGAAACCGCCATCTCCACCCACTTTGGCGGTCTTTAGCACCTTATACGGTCCTCCCGCGGAATCCGGCTGGGCTGACAGCGCGGACAGTACCGCAAATACCAGACAGAGTCGTGTCATGCAAATATCTCCTCGATATCACGTATGGTAACGCGGGATCAGTTGTTCGTACAGGTGTGGGGCTATAGCAGATCGGCTGCGCACACGGAAGCGCCGGGAGCGGCGAGTGGGGCCACTGCTTCGTTTTCGCTGAAGGCGGTAATCGACTTGTAAGCGCTGCCAAGCGGATCGCGGTGAACGATGATGCGGCGCCCGTTGATGTCGAGCACCCAGTAATCTGGAATCCCAGCGCGCGCATACAGGGCGGCTTTACGGCTCGTGTCCAATCCCAGCGTTGTATCGGAAACCTCGACCACCAGCACGATATCCTCCGGATTGGCCTTGCGGCCAATTGTTTCGAAAGGACGGTTCAAAACAATCACGTCAGGTTCCGGGTCGCTGTAAGGAGTGTCTTGAAGCGCAAGGTGGATCGACGGCTCCTGAACCACCTGACCCTCTATGAAAACCCGGTTTAGCCAGCGGCACAGCATCATCACCGCAAGCATGTGAGGATAGTTCTTTGGCACTTTTAGGATGAGTTCGCCTTCGAGGAGTTCGTATCGTTGCGGGTCGAGGACGCCCGACTGCACCAGAAAATCGCATTCCTCGCGCGTCCATCGTTTCCGCTGAACTGGCTCAGCTTCGGCGAAGAGGAGCGGACCCTGGAGAGCAACCGGCATTGATTCCTTATAACAGATCGGCTGCGCACACGGAAGAGTCACTAGCGGCAAGCGGGGTCACCGCTTCGTTTTCGCTGAAGGCGGTAATCGACTCGTAAACTCCACCTGCCGGATTGCGGTGAACGATGATGCGGCGCCCGTTGATATCGAGCACCCAGTAATCCGGAATCCCGGCGCGCGCACACAGGGCGGCTTTACGGCTGGTGTCCATACCCAACGAAGTATCGGAGACCTCGACCACCAGCACGATATCCTCCGTATTGGCCTTATTAGTGAACGTATCATACGGCCGATTCAGTACGATTGCGTCAGGTTCGGGATCGCTGTAGGGAGTGTCTGCAGGCGCCACGTGGATCGACGGCTCCTGTAGCACCTGACCCTCTACGAAGAAAACCCGGTTTAGCCAGCGGAGCAGCAGCATCACCGCACGCACGTGAGGATGGTTCTTTGGCACTTTTTGGATGAGTTCGCCTTCGAGGAGTTCGTATCGTTGCGGGTCGAGGACGCCCGATTGCACCAGAAAATCGCATTCCTCGCGCGTCCACAATTTCCGCTGAACTGGCTCAGCCTCGGCGGAGAGGAGCGGACCCTGGAGAGCAACCGGCATTGATCCCATTATCACGCCACTGCGCCAGGTCACGGTTGAGCGTCACACGCCTTTTCAGCCCCGGTTGAGCTAAGCCGGATGCGCGGTGGGCCATCTCAACCGGGCCGTCCGCGAAGTGATTGCCGGCCGGCAGAGTGGTGACGCTCGATCCCTCACAGATATGTGCCGGTTTTCGTAGATGTTGTGCGCTCCCGGAGCCTGTGTCCGGTTGCAGTTGGAAAGTAGGTCAAAGTGCAACACCCGCTTGCGGGCAGGCAGGCACGAATGCCTGTGCTACCGCCCGCGGCCTGTGAGCTCGCCACTGTGAAGCGGCAACTGAGTCTCCACTTCGAGCTTTTTTCCATCGGACCTGATCGTGATCAGGCCTTGCAGATCGGTCCGCAGTATTTCTGCGTGATGGACCCACAAGCGCGACATCACCTCCGGGTGCGGGTGATGAAACGAATTTTCAAACCCGTCGGAAATGACAGCGTAGGTGGGCTGCACCGCTTCGAGAAAGCTCTCGGTGCTGGATGTCTTGCTGCCGTGGTGCCCGACCTTCAACACGTCCGCATGGATCGCGATGCCGTTGGCGATCAGTTGCGCTTCCATCTGCTTCTCCATGTCGCCGGTGAGCAGAAAGCAGTGTTTGCCATAGGTCACTTTTAAGACCAGCGAATCATTATTTTTTGGTGAATCGGCGGGCTGGTAATCGATGGGCGGGGACAACGCCTCGATGCGCGTGCCTCCGAAGTCGAATTTTCGTCCGGCGCGCATCGAGACGATCGGTATGTTGCGGGCAGCAGCTTTGGCCTCGACCTCACGCCACACAGTACCGCCGCCATTCGCGCCGGTCCAGACCTCGGTTGGGTGGAAGTTGTCAATCAGCGCGCCGAGACCGCCGGTATGATCTTCATGAGCGTGGGTACAGACGATCACATCCAGCTTCTTGATGGACCGGCTCCAGAGATATGGCGAGATGACGTCCTCGCCGATGTCGAGCTTCGACTTCACCTTCTTGTTCGACCAGTTCGGGAAACCGCCGCCGTCCACCATCATGAGCTTGCCGTCCGGGAACGCGATGAGCAGCCCATCGCCTTGTCCTACGTCGATGGTGGATAGCTCGAGCTTGCCTCGCTCGACCTTCGGCGGAAAGGGGTGCAGGAACACCAGCGAGAACAAGCCGAGCACCAACGCGAGCGAAGGCCAGCGCCACAGCCTGGACCGTCGCATTGTAAAGGTGAGAAGCAGCAGAGAAGCCACAAACGACAGCGATAACCACACCGGCGGGTCGGGAACGCGCCAATCCGGTTCCCAGCGAGTGTGCCAGTGCGCCACCTTTTCAGCCAAAACGAGCAGCCATTCCGCGACTGCCGCAGGCACATGCCAGCCCGTGAAAATGGACAAGAAGCCGATGGGCACCACGATTGAGAGCAGCGGAACAATGATCACGTTGGCTGAAAGCCCGGAGAATGAGATCCGGTGGAAGTAGAGTGCCATCGGGAGAGCCAGTCCGATCTGGATGACCGTCGAGATGACGATCGCTTCATAAACATAGAAGCCAATGCGGGCCGAAAGGGCGAGAGCTCGCATAGCCCAGATTTCCGGAACGCGCGTAAGCAGCGCCAAGGTTTCGGCGAGGAGGCGCAGCTCGACCCGGAACTGCGCCATCTTGGGAGCGATCCTGAGATCGCGGCGCGCCTCGGTGATGACGTTCAACGCTGCGCGGAACGGGCCTGAGGTGCGCTCGATTAGCGGCGCAGCCAACGCTCCAATTGCCGCGACAGATAAGAATGACAATTGAAAACTGGATTCGAACATCTGGCCGGGATCGTATACCAGGTAAGCGATCGCTACCGCGGCGAGCAGATTCATTACTCGCCCACGCCGGTAGAAGTAGCGGCCCACCAGGTAAAGGGTGAATCCGCCGGCTGCGCGGACCACCGGCGCGCTCCATCCGGACACCAGAGCGTATACCCAGGCCGCGACAGCGGTGATCGCAAGCGCCGGTATCTCCGCGATGAAGCAGAGCCGCAGCAGGAACAAAAGCGTGCCCGCCAGGACGGTGACGTGGAGTCCTGAAATCACTAGCGCGTGGAAGGTGCCGGTTCGGCGGAAATCACCGGTCCAGATCTTTTCGAGCTTGGTCGATTCGCCAAGTAGAATCGCTTCCATCATTCCCGTAGCGTAGGCGTTGTTGGGATACAGGTCGTCGAGGCGCTGGAGCGCTGAAGTACGCAGGGCAAATATGGCGGCGAAGAATCGCGAACCGCACCCGCCCGGCAGAATTTGAATGGTGGCCCCAGCCCGGACAGACGCCGTCCAGTAGATCTGCCGGCGGGCCGAATATTCGGCGAAGTCGAACGATCCGGGATTGTGAAAATTGCGCACGGGCCGGACGCGCGCCTCGAATTCGACCCGCTGCCCGTAATGCAGGTTGGGCGGGGTCTCGCCATCGCGGATGGTGAGCCCAACGCGCGCGCCGGCTCTGGGAGCTAATTCGACGGTAAACTGATCCCGGGTCGCATAGAAGATGGGTGGATCCACTACACAGCCGCTGAGGATCACAGTTTCCTGAGAACTCGCGTCCACCTGAGGCGCAGGCCCCAGGCGATGTAGCACATCCGCGAAAATCCCACAGAATACAAGGGCCACCAGGGAGCACCAGATCGCCAGCCATCGAGAGATTCGGGTAGCGGCGATTGCCAATATAATGATGAGAGCGAGCGCGGCGCCTGTCTCCCAGCTCCCAAACGCTGTCCATCTCGAAATCAGGATGCCGGCTGCCAAAGCCATGAGCGCCGGGATGAGTGGATCTTTCACCAAGTATTAGATTTAGTCCCGGAAGATAGGCGAAATCTCAGGTTCCGGGTACGTAATACGGAGATCTATTCCCCTCGGGACTGGATAAGTAATATACTAAGAACACATTTCGGCGTCTCGAGTACCACCGTGGTATCGCGAGTGCTAAGACTCTTAGGGTTGGCTTTTTAAGTGTTACTTCCGTTCCATCCCGTACCAGTACCCTGTAGAATCACGAGTGAAACGGACGATTAAACGAATATGAATGAAGTCACTACCGCGACGCCAGACGCTCTGCTCCGGCCGAATTTCCCAGAAGGGAGGAAAGCCATGATTCGCATTCTTATCGCCGACGACCATCCCATCGTGCGAGATGGGCTTCGGAAGCTCCTCAACCTGGAAGATGATTTCGAAGTGGTGGGCGAAGCCGCCGATGGGCGTGAGGCGCTCGACCGCGTACACGAGTTGGACCCTGACGTCGTCCTACTGGACTTGCGCATGCCGAACCTGGATGGCTTGTCGGCTTTGCAGGTGATGCAGCAATCCAATAAACGGACCAAGGTCATCGTATTGACTGCTTCAGAAGACAAGAACGAATTCGTGCAGGCTATGAAGCTGGGCTGTTCCGGAATCGTTCTGAAACAAACCGCGCCCGAGCTGATCGTCAAGAGCATTCGCAAAGTGAACAGCGGAGAGATCTGGCTGGATTCTCACACTACCGCTGCAGTGATGCGGCAATTCGCTTCCCCTGGCGACGTGGCATCCGGCGGCAACACCGGAAAATCCCGGGAACGCTCTCCCCTGAGCACACGGGAGAGAGAAATCGTGCAGCTTGTGGCACAGGGCTTCAAAAACAAAGAGATGGCGGAGAAAATGTTCATTAGTGAGCAGACCGTGAAGAACCACTTGCACAACATCTTTGACAAGCTGGGGGTGTCGGACAGGCTGGAGTTGGCGCTCTACGCGATCCATAAGGGACTGCACATCGCGGATCGGTAGACTCGGCGGTATTTTTTCGTTCCCCGCGTTGCATAAGCCTTCGGTAGCCGTCAAGCAGGGATAGTAGGTAGGCTTGCGCGCGAAAACCAACACAGGCGAGAATGCCTGTGCCACGCGGATGTGGAGTCATCGAAAGCGTGTCCGCCTCGGCGCGCTCAATGAAATCGTCGAGCAGTTCCCCGCAGGGGATTCTCCACATGCCGGTTGACCTTTCTCTGCGCGCCTTGCGCCCAAGGATCTGATCCCGCAGCCGTGTTGGTGCGAACGGTGGGGGTCGAACCCACATGGCTGTTAACCGCTGGAACCTAAATCCAGTGCGTCTGCCAGTTCCGCCACGTTCGCGCCCGGTAGTCTTAGATTCAGGATACCAGGGCGTACATTCGCTCGAGATCTAGCGCCTGCGGCATCCGCATCAGTCGGGGTATACTGCTGCCGCATCCGCACACCGCCGTCTCGAGCAACTGGTCATGGGGCCCGCTCATCACGTGCAGACCATCGTGAGCCTCGCACTCTGCCGCCAGTAATTTATTGCCTGCCCCCAGGCATTGCTCGAATACCGGTACACCGAACGCTCTCCATAGCAGCTCGCGCTCCTCCTCCGCCAGGCACGATTCCGCGCCCCGGGTAAGCACAATCACGGCATGCCGCAGTTCGATCCCCGCGCGCGCGAGTCTGCGCAATTCCTTCATGGGGGCAGCAAGCGCGCAAGGGCACAAGCGTGCCGTCTCGTCGCTCCAGCCTTCGGGAAAAGCACGAATCGCGCGCGTGGACTGAAAGCCCGCGGCCAGCATGACAGTTTTCGGAGCGGGATCGAGAGGGTGCACGAATACCGCGCCGATCTGCTTTCGGGGGAAAAGAAATCGCATATCTGGACTCAACCATAGGTGAGCCAGACCGCGTGTTTGTCTCAGGCGAATAAATGAGTTAGATTCTCGTGAAAGATCATCTGAGCCGCTTCTATCTTTAAGCCTGCTTCATACAGCGCGGTCGATTGAGTTTCATAGAGTTGCGCATTCCAGCCACGCGGGAAGAAAGAAGAATCTGTCCCAAAAAGTAACCTACTCGGTCCTATAACATCGAGTACGCGCCGGAATACCTCTCGTAAGTCAAGATGCGCGCTTTGATAGCGCATCCAACTATTACTGCTGGAAGTATCTAGCCATACGTTTGGGCATAGATCGCATAACATCAAAGCTTCACGGAAATAGCCCGCTCCGAAATGCGGGACAATGAACCGGATTTGTGGATAGCGCATCGCGACCGCATGCAGATCGATCGGATTGGAGAATCGCAGGTCGAACAATGACGGCAGTCCAAGCTTCTTTCGAACCCCCACGCTGAGCACTCCGCAATGCACGAAGGCGGCGGTACCTGGATGGGCTGCTACGACGCCGAGCAGATTCGACACGCGTTCGTCTTGGATTGTATAGCGGTGCATCGCAGGGAAGAAGCAAAGGGCGTGAATATGACCGCCCGACAACGCGGACTCGGCGTCAGCCGCCGCTTCCGGCGCCAGCGGATTGACCATCGCATATCCGTAGAAGCGCTGAGGGAATCGCTTCACCGCGGCCATCACCGAGTTGTGGTCTCCCGGGATGCTTGCAATCAGCGCCGCCTTGGAAACGCCGTGGCGGTCTAGTTCGCGAACCCACAACCCGGCAAGATGTTCCGGATTGTCATCCGGCAAATGCCAACCGAGGGTCGTCGCCAGCGACTCAGGCGGAATTTTTGCCTGATCCGAGAGACTTGCGAAGAACCGATGTGAAAAAAAGTGAACGTGGGCATCCGAGACACCCAACTCGCCCCAGGGAGAGTGCATCCGTCAGCGCTATCTCGGCTTCCGTCCCAGTGCGCGTCGCGCCGCGGCTGTGACGTCTTTCGAAACCAGACCGTATTTCTCGAGCAAGCCTTCGGGCGTTCCGGACTCGGCGTAGGTGTTTTCAATCCCGACAAACTCCATCCCACACGGACTGGTCTCCGCGACAACCTGAGCCACCCGCACACCCAGGCCGCCGTCCACCAGGTGTTCTTCCGCCACTACGATCGCGCGAGTCTCGGCCGCGGCGCGCTGGATGGCATCGCGATCCAAAGGCTTAATTGTGTGCATATCGATCACCCGTACTCGAATCCCTTCGTCCTGGAGCTCGTCGCTGGTGCGCAGCGCCTCCGATACCAGCAAGCCTGTTGCGATCACCGTGACGTCGCTCCCGTCCACCAACTGCACGGCTTTGCCGATCTCGAATTTCTGATCGGCCGAATGCACGATCGGCGCCTTGAGCCGCCCAGCCCGGATGAACACCGGACCAATATGTTCGGCGGCGGCCCGCACCAGCGCCTTCATCGCGATTTCGTCCGCGGGCGAGATCACGGTGAAGCCGGGCAGAGAACAGGCCAGGCTCAAATCTTCGATGCTCATCTGAGATGGACCGTCTTCACCGATCGAGATGCCGCTGTGAGTGCCCACTACTTTCAGATTCACATTCGGGAAAGCGGCGGTAACACGCAACTGCTCGAATCCTTTGTTCAGCACAAAGCACGAAAAACTGGATACGAACGGTATCTTCCCGCTGGATGCCAGACCGGAACCAATACCAACCATGTTCGCTTCGGCGATGCCGCATTCGAAAAAGCGGTCCGGAAACTCCTTCGCGAATAAGTTGGTGTAAGTGGATTTCGAGAGATCCGCGTCACAGACAACAATGTTTGGGTTTTCGCGCCCTAATTCCACCAGGGCCTTGCCGAAGGCTTCCCTTGTCGCCATGCCGAGCTTTAGCTCGAATTTCGTGTTGGTCATCATCCAATCTCCACTAGTGCCTTTTTCATTTCTTCTTCTGTTGGCGCAGTGCCATGGAATTTGGGATTGTTTTCCATGAACGACACGCCTTTGCCTTTGATGGTGTGAGCGATGATCGCGGTGGGCTTTCCCTTCGTGTTCTTCGCCTCGGTGAAGGCCGATTGCAGCTCGGGGATGCTATGGCCGTTCACCTCAATGGTGTGCCAATTGAAACTGCGCCACTTCTCGGCGAGCGGATCGAGCGGCATGATGTCCTTGACGAATCCGTCGAGCTGGATCAGGTTATAGTCCGTGATGCAGACGATGTTGTCCACGCCTTTGTCGCCGCCGAACATGGCCGACTCCCACACCTGGCCCTCCTGGCTTTCCCCATCTCCGAGCACCACGTACACGCGCGTGGGGCTCTTATCCAGCCGCGCCGCGAGCGCCATGCCTAGCCCCAGCGATAATCCCTCGCCCAGCGATCCGGTGGAGGCTTCGAGCGCCGGGATAAAGCGGACATCCGGGTGGCCCTGATAAATCGAGCCGAGCTGGCGCAATGTCTTGAGCTGGTCCTTGGGCGTGTACCCGCACTCCGCCATGACCGAGTAAAGTACCGGCGCGGCGTGGCCTTTCGACAGCAAGAAACGATCCCGGTCTGGCCACTTCGGGTTTTGCGGATCGTGCCGCAACACGTCGAAAAACAGCGTAACCAGGATCTCAACCGCGGAGAGCGATCCACCGGGATGGCCGGACTTCGCCGCCGTGATCATCTCAACAATATCGCGCCGGATCGTCTTCGCGATCGCTTGCAACTCTTCTACATTTTTGGTCTGCTTCATCACTCTCTTTTCAATGTAGCAGCGCGCCGGCGGAAATAACGCCAGAACACAGCCGCCACGGCGAGAGCGGGCACTGCGAGAAAGAACCCGATCGGTCCAAAAGCCAGGCTCCCGATCAGCACAGCCGCGAATACTGCCCAAGGACGCAGTCCGAGCGGCCGGCCCAGGATCCGTGGGGTCAGGATGAATCCTTCCAGCGCTTGCACCAGGACCCAGATCAATAGCACGGTGATCAGTTGCCAAGTGGCCGCCTGACTCGCCCAGGTGATCAGTAGCGTAAGCAGAAGTGCGACAATCGAGCCGATTTTGGGAACCAGGTTCAAGAGCCCGCATAGCAGCGCCACGGCCAGCCACCAGGGAACCTTGGCGATCTCCCAACCGGCCGCATAAAGGCCAGTCACGATGAGCGCGATGATGAGCTGGCCGCGAAGATAAACCCCAAGTACCCGCAGGGACTCGCGAAACGGATTTGGGGCCTGCTTGGGATCCACCAGATTCCAGGCTAGCTTAGAAGCGGAAACTGAGTGGAGTGGGCGTTTCGCCCGCCCTTCGGCATTGCTTTGCCCCCTGGCAGGTAAATTACCTGCCCACTCAGGATCAACCACTTAGCGTGGGTTTCTGGAAAGCTTGTCCCACTCATTCGCCGTTAAGCGCCCGGGCCGGATCGATTTCCGAAAGCGCCCACAGCGGAAAGTAGGCAGCCAATGCCACCACCACAAAGATAGGGACCGCAATGACCAGCGTAAACGGTACGGTGACAGTACTCAACC
>JBPCOQ010000072.1:0-21361 GCA_051000095.1 Bryobacteraceae bacterium
AAGCGATTTTCTGCTGGGTCTTATGGCCGCACTCAGGACAGGGAAAGTCTATGGAGACATCGCGGTTTAGGTTCTCGGGCATTATGTGTAGTCTAGCATTTTTGGTACGGTAAGTATATAATTACCCAATATAACCTCTTCGGAACAGACCGGGCTCAACTGTCGCGGTGGCCGCGTCCGGAGGCAAATCGATCACGCCGGAACTGATATCCGGGCCGCCAAAAAGCGGAATTCCCTGCTCGAGAGGCCGGTAAGCCTCAAAAGAACTGAGTCCCGAGAAGCGGCTGCCGAACGATGCGGGATAGAGCCGTTGCAAAGAACTCCAAAGGCTCGAGGGGTCGATCGTCATGCCGAATCCACCACGGACGACGGTTTTCCCACCGAGTCGATAAGCGAGGCCGAAGCGGGGCGCGAAGAGTCTCTTGCCGGCCTCAATACCGGCGTTGTCGGGATTATTGCCACGGCCCCCAATATAGACCTTGTTCGTGTTTGGATCTAACCGCTCGATGCCCTGATCGGCGCGCGTGAACACCGGATAGTATTCGTAGCGGAGGCCCATCGTCAGAGTCAGGTCCTTGGTCGCCTGCCAGCGATCTTGCGCATACCAGCCGAAGCGCCATTCGCGGGCAGTTTGGGGGATGTAGAACTGAAGATCCTTGCTAACCGATTGTGGGAGGCCGAGCAGGAAATCGGCATAAGCATTGTACTGATTGGGCGCTTTGCCGCCCTTGAGAGCCGTCAATCCGCCGGTAAAGCTGAACTGGCCCTTGACACCTCCGGTGGTGTTGGCTTGCCAGTCGTTCTGGTGATAGCGAACCGTTTCGAAGCCGAAGCGAAACGTGTGAGAGCCCTTGGTCCAACTCAGGTTGGAGGTGTGCGAGTAGCCTTCGTCAGTGCGGAACGCCGGGTTTGTGTTTCCGAGTCCGGCGTCGCCGAGGCTGCCATAGCCGGTGATGTCAAAAATCGGTTGTCCGCTGTAGCGAATGTCCGATCCGTTCGTACCGGGAATACCGAGCACATCCAGGCCAAAGTTAACCCCATACAGCGGGCCCCTGATGTTCTGCACGCTGCGGAAGTATCCGAGCGTACCATCCACGAGGATCGCCGGAGTAAGCACCCAGGTATGTCCCAAGGTAGCGAGTTGCATCACTGTGTCGGCGGTGCCGGACTTCTGGCCCACGCACAAGCCGGCGCCGCCCGCCTCGCCAAGCGAGGGGTTGCAAAGCACATGAGCATTCATGCGGCCGTATTTCAACCAGATCGTGTGCTTGTCGGTGCGGCTCCAATCGGTTTTCATATCAAAGTTGTCGCGATCGAGTACCTGGCTGTCCGAGTTGAAGAAATTCGCGGTGGAGCCCGGGCGGTTGGCGCCTGGCACGAACGATTGCATTTTCAGGGCGATCGCGCTGATGCGATCGAGCGGAATCTTCGCATCGCGGAAGGGCATGCGGCCGGAGCCGTCGCGATTTCCCGTCGACGGATCGTAGATGACGGTGTTGTAGGCGGAGAAATCTCCGGCACGCTGATCGGGCGTAGCCACCGTCGTCAGCCGCAGTGAATTCTTTCTTTCCCTGG
Source organism: Bryobacteraceae bacterium (assembly GCA_051000095.1). Lineage (GTDB taxonomy): Bacteria > Acidobacteriota > Terriglobia > Bryobacterales > Bryobacteraceae > JBBSHP01. The sequence continues at coordinate 1,576 of JBPCOQ010000072.1, forward strand.
TTCCTTCCCAATCGCCAAAAAAGAACAAGCGGTTACGTTTGATCGGTCCCCCGAAAGTAAAGCCATCGATATTGACGATGTTCTTGGGCGCTTTCGGATCGGTGAAAAAAAAGTTCTTCGCATACAAAGCATTGTCGGTATGGAATGCGAACGCCGACCCGTGGAACTGGTTCGTTCCCGACTTGGTGACGACTGTGACGGAAACCCCACCTGCCATTCCCTGCTCCGCTTCGAAGTTGGCGGTAACGACATTCACCGTTTCAATCGATTCCGCCGGCGGCACATAGAGGACGTGCGAGCTAATCACATTCATCCGGTTCAGGGCGCCGTCGATACGCGTATCGTTATTGTTGTAATTCGTCCCGTTCACGTTCGTGGCGAGGTCCCGCATGGGTGTGTCGTTAATTGAATTCAACAGAACGCCAGGCGTGGCGCCGGGTACAAGGTCTATCAGAGACTGATAGTTGCGATAGCCGGGTAGCGGCAGCTCGGTAAGAGCCTTCGCCGGCAACTCTGTATGGACGTCGGCCTTGTCGGATTGCAGAACCGCGGCGTTCGCCTGCACGGTGACAGTCTCGACGACAACGCCTGTCCGGAGTTCGGAGTCGGCTCGGGTAACTGTATTGATCGCCACCTGGACGCCCGTGTGAACAGACTTCTGAAAGCCGGCAGCGCCGATCTCAAGAGTGTAAGTCCCGGGCAAAACATCGTTGAGCGTAAAGGTACCAGCTTGGTTTGTCTTGGTCGAGCGGACACGGCCTGTCTCCAGGTGGGTCGCGGTCACATCCGCTCCGGCGACCACCGCACCTGAGGGATCGTTGACATTGCCAACGATTGTGCCGTAGAGAACCTGGGCGCCCACCGGTCCGCTCACGCTTAGGCAAAAGGCGAGAGTCAACACAACGAACTTAGCGCACTTGCGGCACATAGACGATCTCCCGTGGTAACTGGCGGGCTTGGCCTACCAATCGAGCACAGGTCAAATCTACAGCCATCTTCCCCGGAAAGTCAAGCAGTTTTCTAAACGTTTCGGAAGTTCGATTGGGCATGGTGGGCGATGTCGATGCAGCAGAACTGCGAGCGGGCCGGAGGAGTTGCTCCGACTTGCTCTCGCCGCTTGTGGTGTCAGCGTCACGCCGCCATGGAACGGAACCACGACCCTTCGACCACCGTTTTCGTAGATCCGATGGCTACCCTTGGACCGCAGCCAGGCGAAACCCGCTTTCAGCGGCACCGCTTCGGTCTCCGATGCTGTCAGGCGCGGCACTCTATGTTTAGGCATGAACTTCGATGGCGGTGGTAAGAATCTCCTGGCTGAGCGCGGCCGATCGCTCGTCATCGGTCAGGGTTTCAAGGAAGAGTGCGATTGCCTCACCGATGTGGGCAAGAGTCTCCTCGACCGTCTTTCCTGCGATTGGCATCCCTTTAATGCTGGGCGCCAAGCATAACATCCGTGCTCGTGCTGTTCGATTATGACAGTAGTCTTATCTCATACAAGATGAGCCTGGAGCAGGAGTATGGACCGGGCCAGCGCGTTTTAGTGATACTGGGTAGTTGGCGAGAAGCGCCCTTTGCCTATTCTCTGGCGCGCTGCATCGCTACAAACAAGTGGTGCGCCTCGTGCAGCAGGAAGAACTCCAGCCACTGCACCAGCGTCATGGCGCCGAATCGGGAATGAATCGCGGTGCGCGTCAATTCCGGGTCCGATAGCTTTTCGACCACTCCGACCGTTTCCAGACGTAGCGCTTGGAGCGCCTTGAGCACTTCCCCGGCGGGCTTACAGGCCCATTGTGCCCACTCCGAATCTTCCTCAGCCCGATAACGCTCTAACCGCGGGTTGTCCTCGGTCCGGATACGCTCGATCCTTTGCAGGAATATTTCGTGATATCGAGCCAAGTGCGCGATGTTTTCACGGGCCGACCATTTGCCGGCGACGGGTCTGCGCTCGAGCGCATCGTCCGAAACACCGTAAAGGATCGTTGACAAACAATTGAGCTGCGTTCGGATTCGCGTAGCAGTCGATTCTGGCAGCGGCATCTGTTTCATCGTAACGGTTCTCGCCGCAATGGGTCCGCGCGTTGCTCATGCGGACCCTGGCAAGGTGGAACCCCTTCGAGCGTGGCCACCCGCCTATGGGATGGAAGATCGCTTCGCCTCGGAAGCGATCTTAGGGGTGTTATTGCCCTGATCCCGATCCTCCGAGCGTTGCTGTTTTCGCAGCGAGTCAAAGTATGCCTGGGCGCTGTTTCTGTCTCGCGCGTCCCGAGAGAGCTTCCGGACCAATTCGCCCTCGGCCCGGGCTCCCGCAGTATTGCCAGCTAAATTGTAAGCTCGCAGAAGTAGATAATGAGCGTTCGCGTCGTCGGGTTCCTTCGCGAGGTACGCGCTTAAGCTCCGGATGGCTTGCTCATGATTCCGCCGCCTGAGCTGGATTTTTCCGAGTAGCTTTCCGATTTCCGGAGGGGGACGATCCATAGTCAGAGCGCGACGGAGCATCTTCTCGGCTTCGTCGTCAGCCCCGGCCAAGACCAAGGCCCGGCCCTTCAGTGTCATCGCTGAGGACGAAAACGGTTGCACAATCAGCTCCGCGCCGAATTCGCCAAGCGCTTCCTCGACCCGGCCCATGCGAAGATAGTTTTTTCCAATCGCCTGATGAATTCCCGCAAGATCCGGTTTCAACCGTAAGACCTCGCGATATGCCGCGTTCGACTCGTCATAGCGGCGTTCGCTGGCTAGGGACTCAGCCATGACCTGCCGCGCGCGATACGAGCCGGGAGCGAGGTGAACGATGCTTTCGAATGCTGCCCGCGCGAATTCTTCGTACTGGCGCGCGGCCTGATACCGGCTATCCTCGGCGTCGCGCGGCACCGGAGCGGGCGGGCGGAATGGGACAATGGTTGGCACAACGGGGACTCCTCCGAGCTCCCGGATTGTTTGTCGAACGTCCTCCAGGTCGGGCCGCCGTTGCAGCGCGCCTTGAAACAGCGCGAGGGATCTCTCCGTTTGGCCTCGTAGCTTCAGTTGCTCAGCCGCAAGCTGCCAGGCACGCGCTCCGTCCGGGGCAATGGCGAACAGCTTTTGGGTCTCCCCCTGGCCTAACTCCAGGTAGCTCCGGCCGAGTGCATACCACGCGTCTACGTCGTTCGGCTGACGCTCGGAAACCGCACGGAACTGCTCAACCGCGAGATCATGACGCTGTTGCGCGACGTAAGAGTATCCGAGCCACAACCGCGCGACCGGATCGGAACCATTGAGCTCGACAGCTTTCCGAAGCTCCCGCGCCGCGGCGTCGGGCTGCCCAATTCGATAATATGCAAGGCCCGAGAACAGCCGTGCCGGAAACAGATCCGACTGGATTGCCAGCGCGGCGCGAAAGGATTGTAACGCGCTGGCCGTATCGTGGTTCAGATAAAATGCAATACCAAGATTGGTGTGGATCTCAGCGCTGCCTGGCAGCGCGCGAGAGAGAATCTCGTACTCGTGGATCGCGGTCCGAAAGTCGCCGCGAGCCTGGGCCGATTGCGCGGCGCGCGCGTGTTCCGGTAATTCCGCCGGAGACTGCGCGAATAGACAACCTGCGATACAAAGAAACAGCCCGATTTTCACGCCAGACACTCCATAGTAGGATAAAACCGCCCGCCCTCTCGCCCTGTCTACTGCTTCCCCATGGACGGGCCGCCAACTGCTTCCAGGCGTGGAATTCGCTCGTTTACCGGTGGCAGCGGCCGGCGCAACTTATGCTGCCCTTGCTGGTACCAGTAAGCGACCGAATAGAAGTTATCCGAACGATGATTCGCATGTCCGTGTTCGATGCTCATTTTGAAATAGCTGTTGAACGGAACCGGAGAGTCGGTATGAAAACGATAGACCATCCATTTCGCTCCGCTGTCGTCGCCACCATTGAGCGGATTTCCATACTGCCGATACGCAAACGTGGGATGGGTAGAGCCGAAGGGTGAAATGCCGCAATTGCCATAACACCACGCGCCCAGGAAATAATCCTCGGATCCGGTCCCCACAATGCGCGGAGCCTTGCGATCGTCGATGAACATCATCTCGTCGCCTTCTCCCCACCAGTCGCCCTGATTCTGCAAAACGCTCAGTGTGACGCCCACATAGTGGCCCTGGCCTTCGGTCTCAAACATGACGTAGTTATTCGCTCCGTCCTTATTGAGAGCGTCGTTTACCTTCTTATCGGCGTTGGTCTTCCACTGGGCCGTCCAGCCGTGGTTGGGAACGGCTTGGCGGTACTCCGCATAAAAATAGGCAAGGTCGTCCGGCAACTTGTCGTGCTTCTGCCAATCGATGTTGTAGTAGAAAGCCGATATGGGTTGGCTCCCCTCATTGGTAACCGTGACGCGGGCAGCCTTGCGGAACGGCATCGGAAAATAGCTGTTCAGGGCTTTCTGCGATCCGACGGAGATCGGTCCCGACTCGTACAAGAAATACTGCCCCAAACCTAGCCCAAAAAAGTCGCCGATCGGAGTTTCGATTGCGGGATTCGGGTCACCGTCCCAATAGGCCCGCAGCACGATTTTCTTGAGATGGTACTGTTCAGGCGTTGCGATGGTGAACCAGATATGAGTGATAATGCCGGGCCCGATCAGGCCGGCGATCAGGCGCTGTTCCCCCGGCTTGATCGAGTTTTTCCAATTTCCGTCGTCATTACCGCCCGTGGGATCGCTGGATGTGGCGCGCTCCTGCGTATAGTGCTTCAGGACCGGCAAGGATGACAAATCGGCCGCGGAAAGGTTGAAGGCGAGAAACCCGAGCAGTACGACATCCATTCTGATGGAAGCGATGGTGGAGTCCAGTGTCATCACGGAAACTGAAGCGTTTCAAAAAGTATGATGCAAGTGCTATCGCGTTGTCAATCTTCACGAGGAAAAAGTTCGCAAAAATGGACCGCTTCATTTATACTGACGGCTGAACAGTTGGAAAATGCGAACGAGCCTCCGCAGGTGACGTAGGAGATCCAGTGTCGACTATAAAAGAAGTCGCCGAACGCGCCGGGGTTTCCATCGGAACAGCTTCTAACGTGATCGGCGGCGCCGCTCCTGTCAGCAAAGCACGCACAGCGCGGGTATTGGCCGCAATCCAGGAACTCGACTATCATCCCAACGAAGTTGCGCGCAGCCTGAAGGCCAAGCAGACCAAGATGCTAGGGATGGTTCTGCCCGACATCACGAACCCGTTTTTTTCGGATCTCATTCGGGGAGCTGAGAACGCGGCGCTCGAACGCGGCTATCTGCTGCTGACGGCAAATTCGGATGAACAGGTGGAACGGGAGAAGCGTTTTGTGGCAGCTTTGCGATCCCGGCGAGTCGACGGGATTCTGCTGGCGGCCACCGCCAGTAAAAATGAAACCCACCTGAAGAGCGCTATCGCGGCTGGGGTTCCAATCGTCTGTTTAGATCGTGTGGCCCCGGGACTTGCCGTCGATGTGGTCCTGGCCGACAATGTTCGCGGGACGCAGGAATGCGTGCGCCACATCATTCGGCTGGGGCATAAGAAAATAGCGATTATAACCGGCGCGCTAGAGCTTCAGACCGCTGGCGAGCGCCTGGCGGGCTACCGCGCCGCACTCGAGGAATCGGGCATTCGGTATTCGGAGGATCTCGTCATGGAAGGCGACTTCCGCGAGGAAGCAGGATACCGTTTAGGTAAGCAACTGCTGTTGAGGCGAGAACGTCCTTCCGCGATTTTTGCCTGCAATGGGGTGATGATGCTGGGACTGCTGGTGGCTCTCGACGAGCTTGGCGTGAGGTGCCCGGAGGAGATTGCTCTTGCCACCTTCGATGACCTGCGATTTGCGCACTCTTTCCATCCGCACCTGACAGCGGTAGCGCAGCCAGGGAACAGTATTGGTTACCAGGGAACGAATCTCCTGATTGATCGCGTGGAAGGAAAGCTGACGGGCGACCCTCTGACGATTCGACTCGCTCCCGAGCTAAAGATCCGTGAGTCTACAAGAGGTTACGCGGCTGGCTCGAGCTCGAACGGGTCCCCGTCGAGAGGTTCAACAGGCACACGCTCCACGGCCCGCGCCCGCCAGTGACGATTCCTTGAAAAATTTGCTTGACGAAAGCGGATGCCTGTGGTTCAATTGTACTCAATTCTGGAACGTTTCAATTCATAGCGAGCCAGAGTTTCCGATTCGAGTTTGAAGGTCAATCTCGCATTTTAGGGGGAGTAGATCATGAGCAGAACACGAATGAGCTTTCTGTTGTGCGTCTTCGCTTTGATAGCCGTGCCGGTCTTCGCACAGATCGACAGAGGAACCATTAAAGGAACCGTGACAGATCCGCAAGATGCCGCTATCGCGGGCGCGAGAGTCACGCTAAATAATCCTGCCACTGGGTCAAATCAGGAGACGACCACCTCGTCGGCCGGATCGTTTACGTTTATCGGACTGGTGGCGGGCCGGTACACCATAAGCTGCGAGGTCACCGGATTCAAGAAGTTTGTGCAGGAATCCGTGACAGTGGATGTCGGGCGCACTACCGGCGTGAACATTTCGCTTCAGCCAGGCGCCGTCTACGAATCGGTTACGGTCACCGAGCAAGCTCCGCCACTCGACTCCGAGACATCGGATGTCGGTACGTCGATGACCCGGCGCGCCATCATCGATCTTCCCGTTCCGCTCACCTCCGACAGCCGCAACCCTCTGTCGTTTGTGATTTTGACACCCGGCGTCAGCGGATCTGTCCCCGGCGCCACGCCTGACTTGCGTTTGCACGTCAATGGCACTCCAACCGGATCCTCGGAAGTTTACATTGACGGCGTTCCGGAAGCCGATACGAATCTTTCAGGCAACATACAAGCGAACCATCCTTCCATCGAGGCAATTGGAGAGTTCAAGACCAGCAACAGTGGACAAACGGCGCAATATGGTCTTGCTTCCGGCATATTCTCATTCACGTTCCGCTCGGGAACCAACCATCTGCACGGCAGTCTCTTTGAATATCTGCAGAACGATCACTTGAACGCGCTCGATTCGCCCACCAAGTCGATCGCCGCCCGCAATGGCGTCGAAGCCATCAAAGCTCCGCTCAAGCAGAATGAATATGGCTTTGCGGTGGGCGGGCCTATTTATGTTCCGAAGGTCTACAACGGACGCGACAAGACGTTCTTTTTCACCAACTACACCGGATTCAAATACCGGCCCAGCGCCAACACCAATTCCCAGACTACGCTTCCGAATCATCTCCGCACGGGAGATTTTTCACAACTCCTGGGCGCCCAGCTCACGGCCGCCAATCCGGGCAACCCGTCCGAGCAACTGCCCATCTTCGACGCCGCTGGACGGCCCGTGCTTACAGGTCAGATCTATGATCCATTCACGGTTCACAATGTGACAGGTCCCGACGGGAAAATCTATCCGGTGCGCGATCCGGTGCCCGGCAACATTATTTCTCCCTCCGACCCCCATCTGAGCCAGGTCGCGAAGAAGATTGGTCCGTTGTTTCCGAATGCTACCAGCGACGCATTGTTTAACAATGTGGCTCGCCAAACCAGCCAGAAGTACGATCAGGACAAGTTCGTTATCAAGATCGATCAGATGATCGGAAGCCGGAACACGCTTTCAGGTAGCTTCTTTCGTGGCGAAAACAATTTTTCGAATAACGGGTTTCTGAACGATCTGAACGCTTCACAGACGCAATCGCCGTCCCGCCAATACCGCGTGAACGACACCTTCTCAGTCACTCCCCGAGTCGTAAATACGATCGTTGCCGGCTTCCTCCGCGATCAGAACGTTACCTCGGCCTTAAGCCCGCCTCCTTCGCTGAGCAGTCTCGGAATCAACGGGATCGGTCTACCGAGCCAAGCCAACCTTCCCTCCATCAACGTCATCGGACAGAACAGCATCGGTGGAGGACAGTATACGGCGGTCACCCAAAACAGATTCTTCTTCAACGACTCGGTCAGTTGGAACGTAGGTTCTCACAGTCTGAAATTTGGGGCGGAAACGCGCCGTATGCAGAGGAACGAAGTGCCGGGCAGTTTTGCTTCCATCGATTTTCGCCCAGCCCAAACCGGCCTCAACGGCGTCGGCTTCATCAAAACGGCATCGGGACCCGTTTCGGTCTCACTTCCCGCGAGTACCGGACACTCCGTCGCAAGCCTGCTGTATGGAGCCGTTGATTACACCCGTTTCGATATTGGATTCACAACCGAAGGCTATCGTTGGCGAACCATTGGCGGTTTCGTTCAAGACGATTGGAAAGTCAACCGCAGTCTGACGCTCAACCTCGGCTTGCGATACGACTACGCAGACCCAAGGAGGGAAGTTGCCGGGAGGATCGCGACCTTTAACCCCACACTTCCAAATTCCGCGGCTGGTGGTCTTCCCGGCACCATCGATTTCTACGGCAACGGTCCGGGACGCAATGGCCGCGATCAGTTTGGCAGCCCTAACACATTGGCCTTTCAGCCGCGCATAGGATTAGCCTATGCTCCGGCCGCCACTGACGGAATTCTGGGATTTTTGCTGGGCGATCAGAAAACGGTATTTCGGAGCAATTTCGCGATCACCCGGCCGCTGGGCAACGATAACCTGAATAGCGTACTCGGGGGTGGGATCGTCGCTCCGGGGTTTAATGGCGTCTTACAGGTGAATCGTCCACAGGATGCGGCCGGTTCGCCCGCGCTTTATCTGGACAACCGCTTTCCTGGGATCACACCACCTCCCACCGTCGATCCGAGCCTGTTCGTCGGCAATGCCAACGCGCCATTTATCAATTCGAACTCCGGAATACTTCCGACGGAAATCAGTTGGGCTTTCGGCATCCAACGGAGTCTGCCTGGCAATCTTCTGATTGAGAGCACTTACGTCGGAACGCACAACTATCACCTGGGGTTCTGGGCGAAACCGAACCAGGTCGACCCGTCTTACCTGACTTCGCTAGCGCCTGCCGCGAAGGCGGCTGGTTTGCCGGTTAACGAATTCCTGTCCCTTTCCATCGATGACCCCCGGGTGGTGGCGGCGGGAATCCGAACCCCTTGGCCCGGTTTTAAGCAAACCTTCGGCGCTGGCGCGACTGTCGCTCAGGCGCTACGGCCCTTTCCGCAGACCGGCAACATAGACAATCCTCTCCATCCGATCGGCAGCGTGTCTTATAACGCCTTGCAATCGAAGATTCAGAAGCGCTTCTCACAAGGTCTGACCTTGCTGCTGTCCTACACCTTCTCAAAGGTGATCGGGGATGTCGATTCCGTGGATGCGGGCTTCGCTGGGGCCGAGAATGCTATCTTCGCCGCCTCGTTCTCGCAGAACTATTACGATCAGAGAGCGGAAAGGTCGGTCACCAGCTCAGACATTCCACATGTAGTCGCTCTGTCCTACGCCTACGAACTGCCATTCGGGCCTGGGAAGCCGCTCCTCAACAAAGGTGGAGTGGTTGGCAAACTGGCGGGCGGTTGGGAAGTAAGCGCAATCCAGCTTTACCAGAGTGGCCGGCCCGTTCACATCGAGACCTGGGCTATGGGCTCCGCCAACCCCCTGCGAGCTAACGATGGCTTCAGCTTTCATGCCGATATTGTGCCGGGACAGCCACTGATCAACCCCGACTGGAACGAGAACTGTTCTGGTCCGGTCCCGAACGCCGCGGGACGGAACACATGCCAGTTCTACATCAATCCAGCGGCCTTTAGGCAGCCCGCCCCCGGAACTTTTGGCAATGCGGGAAAATTCCTTTCCGGCTTGCGCACCCGGCCGTACTACAACGAGGACATCTCAGTCATCAAGCGCTTCAAGATCACCGAAGGAGTAGCGTTCAGCCTTCAGGCGAACTTCTTTAATGCCTTTAACCGTGTAGTTTGGGGATCCGGAGGGCCAGCCACATTCCAATTGTCCTTTGCGCCGCCCAATCTCAGCTCGACCACCCTCGCCAATTCCACTTCTGTGTTTGGAATCTTGACGAATCAACAAAACGCCCCCAGGAGGATTCAGCTCGCGGCGCGCTTTGAATTCTAGAGACGATGAAAACAGGGTTTGCCAGCGTGGAGCCGGTCCCCGGCCTGCTCGCCGAAGGCGGTGTTTTAGGGATTCGCCACTGGAACGCGAGCCGGTCGGAGACCTGCTCCACTCGTCCGTGCACAATCGAGGCTCCGCATCCAACACAGGCAGGAATGCCTGTGCCACGTTGAAGCGAGCGCTATTTGCCGCTATAGGGCTGCACGCCCTCTCAGCCACTCTTCCGCCAGTGAGCACGTTCTTCTCGTCCGTGGCGGAGGAGTCGTTTTCCACTTATCAGATGGACGGCGATGGAGATCTATGGCCAGCCTGCTGGGCTGACGACGGCAATCTCTACACGGCCAACGGAGACGGCAGCGGATTCACTCGCGGGGGATTGCGCTTCGACATGGCCGTAAGTCGAATCGCCGGCATGCCGCCGCACCTGAGGGGTACGACGCTTGCTACCAACGCCGGCACGAATTGGAGCGGTCCTGGTTACAACCGTAAACCTACCGGCATGCTCTGCATCAATCATGCCATTTACCTCGCGTTTCAGAACTTGAATCTAAAGAACTTCAGCGATGCGCCGGCTGCCTCGATCGCTCGGTCTTCGGATCATGGAAACACATGGACGTGGAGTGAGGCCGGCCCAATGTTCGGTAGTCCGTCGGATCCCAAATCACCGAAAGCTTACAAGTTCACGACGATCTTCTTCCTGGACTTTGGACGGGATTCCTCCCAGGCGCGCGACTCCTTTGTCTACGCTTATGGACTCGACAACAACTGGCGCGAGCAGAAGGTGCTGTATCTGGCCCGTGTCTCGAAGACAAGCGTTCAGATGCGTGCAGCATGGCAGTTCTATGCAGGGGTTGACAAACGCGGCAATCCAACTTGGTCAAGGAATATATCAGCCAAAGCCCCGGTTTTGATTGACGACCGGCTGCTATATACGAAAGTGTCAAGCAAAGAAGGTTGTTATGCAAATCAACCCGTCTTGAGTCAAGGCGGAGTCGTCTACGACGCGCCTCTCCGGCGATACATTTTTGCTTCCTGGTCATGCGCGACCCACGAGTTTTTCGAAGCCCCAGAGCCGTGGGGACCGTGGAAGCTGTTTCTGTCCAAGGACTTCGGCCCGATGCGGCCGGCTGAAAATCGTGGGCAATACGGTACTAGCATTCCATCGAAGTTCATTAGCGCGGATGGAAAGATCCTCCATGTGCAGAGCAACGTCTGCTGCGGAGGGAACTCCTATACTTATGCTTTACGCAAGCTCTACGTAGAGCTGAATACCCCGTCCAAGCCGGCCAACACGCTATCGGACGACAATCTGGCAGTTACTGGCGCGGGCGTCCGGGCGATCAGCAAGAGCACTCGCCATGGAGGCTTGTGCGGCATTGATTGCTCAAACATTCTGAACAATGGCAACGTGAACGAGACCGAGGACGATAACGACGGAGAGGATAAGGAAACGGACTGGTGGGGCTACACCTGGAGCAAAGCGTACAACCTGAACAAAGTAGTTTACGAAGCTGGCGCCGTTTCCAGCAATGGCGGCTGGTTTCGCGGAAATCTGAACGTCCAGGTGCGTCAGAATTTTCGATGGGTCGACGTGACCGGCCTGTCTATCAACCCTGCCTACCCTTTCGCCGGGTCTCCGCGGTCACATACAGTTTTTGCTCTTCACTTCGATTCGACGTGGGGTGACGGGTTGCGAATTATCGGAAAGCCTGGCGGCGCCTCCCACTTCACTTCCATCGCTGAATTGGCAGCCTATTACGACTCCGGAAACCTGGTGAGCGACGGTAGTTTCGAATTTCAGCTCGGCCCCATGTTGTCCGGACTTTGGAGAAGCGAGGGTCCCGATCCCAAAGGAATTACCCGCTATGAGGCACGCGGCCATTCAGGGGTCAACAACGCGTGGCTTACAAACAACACGGGCGCCTGGAACGCAATCGTTCAGACGGTTCCGATCCAACCTCACACCAATTATGTAATGACTACCTGGGTTCACTCCAATCTGACTGGCCAGTCGGGACGTTTCGGTGTACGTACGGCCGGCGGGTTAACTCTTGTCGAGAAATCTTTCGGCGTTGCGCCTCAATACGCGCAACTCGCCGTCCAATTCAACTCTGATGCGGAATCCGAGGTAGAGCTGTATGTTGGTTTTTCGGGAGAGACCGCACAGCGGTGGTTGCACATCGACGACGTCTCACTCCGCGGGAAGTGATGAGGAGTTGCTTCGGGACATGCCGGAAAAACTGAGGAAAGCGCTTACCGCGCGGCGCGATCAAATGATCGACCTCACCTCGCGCCTGATCGCGGTCGCAAGCGAGAATCCTCCCGGCAATAAATACGCCGAGTGCGTGGAATTATTGTGTATGGAACTGGCCCGGCTTGGCGTTGACGACATACGACGGGAGGGCGATTGTGTTCTCGGCTTCGTGGGAAAGGGCGATCGTACGCTATACTTCCATGGCCACTACGACGTGGTGCCAGCGCACAGCGAAACACAATTCCAACCCTACGTCAGAGGCCGGAACCTGTTTGGACGTGGATCGTCGGACATGAAGGGGGGTCTAGCGGCCATGATTCATGCAGCCGTGGCGGCTCGTGACTCGGCTGCGAGACTCGACGGCAGAATTTGCATCGTGCTTGTTCCGGACGAAGAAACCGCCGGCCCGCGGGGATCGCGGTATCTATCGGAGCGAGCATTATTAGGTCGCGCGGGAGTCGGAATGTTGACGCCCGAGCCGACGGGCGGCGCCATCTGGAACGCGAATTGGGGCGCATTCACCGTTCGCGTGATGGTACGCGGAAAGCCGGCGCATGTTGGACGGCAGCACGATGGAGTAAATGCGTTCGAGCGCGCGATTCCAATGCTGGAATGTCTGATGGCTTTGAAGCGAGACGTCGAGGCACGTGGATCGATTCTAATGATGGGGGGACGCGTTGAAGGCGGCACGAACTTCAACACTGTGCCGGAACGCTTTTCGTTCACGATTGATCGCAGAGTCAATCCTGAAGAGAATCTTGAAGAAGAAAAGAAACGGTTGATGTCGCTGTTGGGCGATTTCGAAATCGAGGTAATACAGGAGGGCAGATCGTGCATGGTGGCGGACGACGGTATGGTTCCGGCAGCTTTGGCGCGGAGTATCCAAGAAATCAAGGGAAAACCTGCGAAATTCGAGATATGCCGGGGCTTGCTTGAGATACGGTTCTACGCCGAGCGTGATATTCCGGCCTTCGCCTATGGACCTGGATTGCTTACCGTCTCGCATGGTCCAAAGGAGTTCGTACCAGTGGACGAAATCGTGGACTGCGCGGCGGTGTACGCACTAACCGCGACGCGCGTCTTGGCCCCGGAGTAAGCGTAAGCCGGTTCTCAAGCCCTTTGGATTCACCTCAATTAGTTGATTTCCAAATCGTTTTTCTGAGGCAGCTTGGGGAAACTGGCATGCGGTTCCGTCTGATACCAGAATGCCACCGACGCGATATCGTCCATTAGCGGCAAGTACGTCCTATCGTGCCGCCACCCGAGCGCGTGGATCGTGACGCGCAGGTTCTCGTCAAAACGAACCGGGTCCAGGATGTGCCAGCGGTACAGGCCGAATCGCTGCTGAGTCTGATACAGGCCGTCCGGTTTCATGACCTGGATTAATCCCGAGTACGGCGTTGTGAACTCTTCGTACTGCTTCTTCTCCTTGTTCTCGAAGTTATAAGATCCGCCAAAGTAGTCTTCTGTTCCGGTGCCGGCGATCGTCGGGAATTCCTTGTCGCCATCCATGTAGAACTTGATCTCGCCCTCACCCCACCAACCATTGTTTTTCACGCCCCACGCCATGTAGGTTCCGACGTAATGCCCTTTGCCCCGAATGTTGTCGACGATGGTGTACACCTGCTTATAAGGAAGCGGGTTCACTCTCCGGAACTGAGCGTGAAAGTACGCGGCGTCTTTGGAGACCTGCGCTTGGGTGTAGTCGATCTGATAGTAGAGCCTCATAGCTTGGCTATCGAGGTTCTCCATCGTGATCTTTGCTTTGGTCCGGAACGGCATGGGCCAATACGAGTTGAACGCACTTCCTGGATTGACACAGATGGCCAGGGAGGAGAGCGGAGAATACTTTCCCCATCCCATCGCGAAAAAATCGCCGGCGGGAACCTCGACCGAGGGCTCTTTCTCGTTATCCCAGTACATCCGAATTATCGAGTACCGCCAGTTGCCCGTGGGAGTCATCCAGATGTGTTGGACTGCGCCTTGACCGCTGATCTCAGCCAGGGTCGCAGTCTGGTTTGGCTGAATGATTATGTACGGATTCACCTTCCAGCCTTGCCCGAGATCGCGGGCTTCGCGAGCGGCCGTTCCTTCGGTGGCCATGGCGCCCTTACCCTTTCCGCCAGTTGGATTTTCCGGGCTGATGGAAAACGTCTTGGCGTTTGCGAGTCTGTAAAGGCTGCCAATGCTGTTGTTGAGCCCGTCGAACGAATCCTGGGGCCTCGCGAGGATCGGGGCGAAAAGCAAAAGGGTGAAAGCACTGAAATGTAGCGATTGCATGGGCAAGCCGGTTCTCCTTCGGATGTGAGGACTATTATATATGCCGAAACGCAACGATTAGAAACAAAGCGCAGGGCTTGTCCCGATTCCTCCGTTGAAGCTTCCGCCATCGAAACTCTTCATGGCATCATGCGGATATGAATACCGTAAGAGGCATACTCGTGGACGATGTGCTACTGGAACACTATGAGTGCGATCCCGGCCCGCCAGTCACAGGAGCGCGTCATTCACACGCAGAGTACCAAGTCTGCCTCAGTCTAAATTTTCCCGGCGAGTATTGGTATCGCGGCATGCGGCATCCCGTGCCTGTGGGCAGCGTGACGATCCTGCATCCTGGCGAAGTGCATTCCACCCGCGACCCAGTCGCGCGCGACATTCGTTCCCGGTATGCCGTATTTTATCTGCCGCAAGAAAGAGTCCGCGAAGCGGCGCTCGGTTGGCGCGGCAAAGGAGGCAAGGTGAATAATCCGTTCTTTGGGGAGCCGGTCATTTTAGAAAACTCCACCTTTCGGACATTCTGGCGCGCGTGGTTAGTATGGAATTCAAACACAACCGCACTCGAGCGCCAGTCGGCGGCATTGAAAGCGCTTGGTCTCGCATTCGCGGCGGGCGGCTTCGAGCCCCCGCCCGCGCCACCGTGGACCCGCGCGCGGGAAGCAGTGCGGAGAGCGCGCGAGTATCTTGAAGATCACTTCACGGAGAACATTTCCCTTCAAAGGCTGACCGAGCTGACCGGGTTAAGTCCTTATCATCTGGCGCGAGAGTTCCGCGCCTGCCTGGGCATGCCGCCGCACGCTTATCAAACACAAGTTCGGATCATGCGCGCCAAGAGATTAATCCTGACGGGGGAGCCTTTGCCGGGAGTCGCAACGCTGGTTGGTTTCGCGGACCAAAGTCACCTGGGCCGGCATTTTCGAAAAATCATCGGCATCTCACCAGGGCGATATTCGCAGTCCTCCGCAAGAACGTTCTAGACGCCGGCTGGTGGACCACCTTAGAATTCGTAGTGAACATGAGGGATGAACAGGAGCGCCTAGCCTTAGTGACCGGCGCGAATCGCGGCATTGGGTTTGAAGTTTGCAAGCAACTCGCCGGCAAAGGTCTGCGCGTCGTTCTGGCTAGTCGCGATCGGAACAAAGGACTGTCTGCCCAGAGAGAGCTGGGGGCCAATGGCCTCGACGTGGCGTATCACGAACTCGACATCGCCGATCTCGGGAGCGTTGAGCGGTTGTGCACCTTGATCGGAAGAGAATATGGCCGGCTGGATGTGTTTGGTAAACAACGCTGGCGTGTATTTGGATGAAGGCGTGGGCGTATTTCAGGTTGCGGAAGAGACCCTTCGCGCGACCCTGGAAGTGAATCTCTTCGGAGCTTTTAGAACGTGCCGCACGTTCGTGCCGCTGATGAGTAAAGGCGGTTATGGCCGTATTGTCAACGTCACGTCTGGCATGGCAACCTTCGCTGAAATGAGAGGCCTGACGGCGGCGTATCGCATCTCAAAAACCGCGCTCAATGCTCTGACCTGCGTCCTCGCCGACGAGGTGCGCCGGGCCGGGATCAAGGTAAACGCCGCTTGTCCCGGCTGGGTCCGCACGAAGATGGGTGGAGCAGGCGCGCCGCGAAGCGTAGGAGAAGGCGCGGACACTATCATCTGGCTCGCAACACTGCCGGCTGATGGACCGACCGGCGGAATTTTCCGTGACCGGAACCCGATTCCCTGGTGATGTGCCGGTGGCGCAATGGCAAGCGTTTTCAAACGGCGATCGCCCAATATTCGATAGAGAGCTAGAGGAAGCAAAATGAGCCTAAAGAATCGCAATCCTCTCAATGCCAGAAAGCCGAAACGAGTCGCCATTGTTATCGCGAACCCGGCGGTGTCCACCACGCCGGCTGGCCCTGCGGCTTTTGGTGGAGCGAGCTGTCCCACCCGCACTACGTGCTTTCGGAAAAGGCTACGAGATCGAAGTGTTTAGCCCAAATGGAGGCAAATGCGAGCCAGACGCGATGAGCGATCCTCGCGACGCTAGCGGCTTCTCGTCCGCCGACGTGATCAGCATGGGTTTCATCCACACGCCGAATCTGATGGACCTCGTGGAGAACACCCAAAGTGTATCCCAGATCGATGTGAATCGCTTCAACGCCATTCTGGTTGCGGGCGGGCAGGCGCCGATGTTCACCTTTGAAAGCGCCGCTGGTCTTCACAAGAAGTTCGTCGAATTCTACGAAGCGGGCAAAATCGCCGCCGCTGTATGCCACGGAGTGGCGATCCTGCGTTACGTCAAGCTCAGCAATGGCGAATACCTCGCCAAGGGCAAGACCGTCACCGGCTTCGCCAACATTGAGGAGGACTTCGTTGATGAGTCGTTGTGGAGCGCGAACCTGCTGCCGCGCGGCCAGCGCCTGATGCCCTGGCGTATCGAGGACGAACTGAAAATATGAGGGCGAACTACATTCAAGCCGGACTCTGGAAAGGCTTCGCCACGCGCGACGGCAATCTCATTACCGGCCAACAGAGTGTCTCAGGCACTGAAACAGCTGAAGCCGTGGCGGCAGCGCTTGGGGCATGAGAACCGAAAGTTATCGGTTTCGACAGAGAGAGTGCGGTTATAGAGCATTTCCAGAAGAGATGCTTTCCGCTTTGTGCACAAGAGCAGGCGGCGCGGTCGAGTTCCGAATGCGCAATTCCGGCGCGAGTATGACTTGCCGTTGCTCGCGCGTGACCAGGTCTTCCTGGCCCGCGCCAATCTGCTCCAGTAGAAGCTCCATGGCTTTCCGGCCAATCTCGCGCGTCGGCTGCGCGATGGTGGTAAGCCGCTTTGGTTGTTTCACATTCACTAAGCCGGGAGGCGGCATTTTGGAGTTGCCGGGAACGATTTAGGGACGAGACGGACCTTCGATTCAGTATCGTGAAGACGGCTGCCAAGTTCGTCGGGCCGAGAAGGCTGGCTGCACCCGGCCAAACAACTCAAGTTTTAAGACAATCCTGCGGCAAAATCGGAATCTTCCTCAATTCCGCTGCTTTGAACTGCTTGCCATCTGCGGGCAACATCTGCCTAATCTGCGGTCGGCGGCGAAAGCCGGTGAACAAGGAATAATCGAGCATGTAAGCCTCATATCTTTCCCCGGCCTTATGCGGCGTTATTGTTTGATGAAGCAAATGAAGTAATCGCAAATCGCTGAGAGTTTGCACGGCCCGGTATTCAGCGGTTGATTCGCTTCGAATAAGGAAGGCATTAATTTTCTTCTTCTCTAGGCAGTGCTGCTCGATTGCGGTGAGCGTCTTCTTCAGCTCGCTCTCCTCGTTTCGGGCGTCTTGGTCAAGGTCAAGCATTTTCTGCTGGCCAAATTCACCTATCGCAAGATTTGCATCGGTTAGCTCAACGCGATGGCGTTTCGCTCTGGAGGCGTGCTCTATTGACTTGCTGAACATCTGTAGAAAGTCCCGTGGAACACCTGCGTTGGCCCACACAAGGCGGTGAAACGCCTGTTCTGCGATCGCGACAATCATTTTCTCAACGCCAACCAAATCAAGAAAACTCAAAAGAATGCTGCGCAGGTGCTTCTCTGCGGCTTCAGGATCAACTAAGGTCAGGTCCAGCGAAATTATCTGCGCATCTCCCGGCGTTTGCAAACCCTTTCTCGTAGCAGGATCATAAACTCTGAGCAGGGAGCGCAGCCCCGCCACTTTGAGCCAGCCCCTTGCTCCTTTCAGTGCACCATGGATGGCTTCGATAACTCTAGGTTGCTGTTCCAAGTCAAGGAGATGGAAGTCATCAAGAAAAATGTATAGATCTGCGGACGCTTTATTGGTAAGTTCTAGAATAGCGCGCTTTAGCGCAGCGCTCGCCCTTTCAGGTCTAATCGAGTTGTCAAGCAAATTACTAGCAAATTGTTCCAACTGTGTACCCGAATTCGAACAATTTGGATACTTGCGGACTCCAACAGACGCTATCGCTTTTGCAAGGTCAGCAACTACATCAATCAAAACTGCTTCATCCTTGCGGTGAGCGTATGGCTGCATATCTAAAACGACTGGAACAGCCCGAGTCTTGTCGAGCAGTTCTCTCGATCTCAAAATCAGAGTGCTCTTGCCAACACCTCGGCGACCGACTATAAGATGAGTTGCTGGTTGAATCGCCTGAGTATCTTCTCCATGTTGAAAAGGAACGTACTGACCAGGAAAACCTTGCGAGTTTGACTGGCCGCTCACCGTGCGAGTTGAACGCGCAAGGATTCCGCGAAGGACATCAGCTTCAATAGAGTCGGGGAACCGATCGGGGGGAGTAATATGCAGCCCCAGCAAACCTTTATACGGGTTCTCCTCTGGTAGTCCTTTCAAGGTTTCGCGGAGCGCGTGTTCGTAGATTGGCGCTCTGTGTCCAACCTTGAACTTAATAAATTCCTGATTGCCTGCTAATTCTGTAACGAAATTAATTTCGGGCAGGCCCAGTGATTGCGCGAAGAGGTCGGCGGCAGCATAAGAATCTTGATCGGGTTCCGTTGTTGTTAGTATCACGTATTGAATCCATATTCGGACTGTAGGAACTGCGCTGCGATTTCAAGGAAGTCCCCAGCGTCTTCGACGCACTGCGCAGCAGAAAGCATGTTTTCGGTGGTCGTACCAGAACAGTTATCATAGTCCGCGCGGAGCCTGTGCTCGTACAAGATTTGCAATTTGGCGGCCCAAGAGTCAACGTTTGGAAAGTTATCGGGGAGGTCCGCAACCTTGCGATGGTCATCACCCTTAAGACTGACTTGCCCCCGGGCAATGTAACGGACTGATTTTGAAGCGTTGTAAACCGCGTAGTAAGCGCGGGAATACACTGCACGGGGGCTAGTTCTTGAGTTGGTATTCGAGGCATCGGCATAGTGCTCCTTCGCAAGCTCAAACCATCTTCTCGCGACCGCGTGGACGTACGATTCCAACAAAGGAAGGTCGCCCTTCATCGAGAGCAAGATCAGTGTCGCCTTGAATTCCCCATGATTCTTGAGGAGCTCAAGAGTTCGTCGCTCGTCAGTTGATGCCGGCATGATGCGCAACCAGTTTACCAATTGCTGGTTGGCATACACCCTGATATTCGTTGTGGCCGACATCGAAGTGCCGAATGTATAGCGAGAACAACCGCGTGAGGTTCGAATGAATGACCGGCTAGTACTACTGTGTTATAAATTAAACAAAATAGTGTAAGATTGTTCTGTGGGTACACAATCCGCGCCAGGCCCACAAGAAAAGCGCTTTGCGGCATACATGGATGGCCTGGCGAAAGCCGCAGGGC